>DGXO01000046.1:32537-44037 GCA_002395605.1 Bacteroidales bacterium UBA4230 | reverse complement strand
GGATTTGCGATAATGCGGGAAATGTCCCTTACACAGGCGTTGTAGGCGTTCTCCACCTTCTGAAGGTTGAGACTTTCCTCAGAGCCCTCCACCTTATACGCGCCAAGGGTATCGGTTTCCACAACCACGGCATCCCCTTTCTGAAGAAGGAGGGATGCCACCTGGCGGTCCTTGTAATAGAGGTAGATGAACTCCGGCTTGGCCTCCGGGATGGAAAGCTCATAAGAGAATGCGCCTTCGGCATCCGTATTCAGGGTATCCAGCACCTGGAAACGATTCACGTCCAGGAGCTTTACTACAAGTTCCTTCTCCGGGCCGTCCTTGAGGACGCCGTTTATGCTGGTCTTGTCCCTGTCGCAGGAGAGAAGCGAGGCAAGGAGGATGGCGCAAAGCGCTATGCGGCGGCTAAAGCTTTTCATATTCGGCAAGGATTTTGGCGGCGATTTCCTTCATCTCCTGAGGCTCAAGCTGCAGCTTTGCCTTGCGGAAATCCATGTCTCCTTCTGTCTGGAGAGGCACAAGGTGGATATGGGTGTGAGGCACTTCCATGCCAAGCACGGCTACGCCTACCCTCTTGCAGGGAACGGCGGCCTTGAGGGCCACTGCAACCTTGCGGGCAAATGCCCAAAGGCCTTCATAAGTAGCCTCGTCAAGGTGGAAGATATAGTCGTCTTCCACGTGCTTAGGGATTACCAGGGTGTGACCGGCGGCCAGGGGGGAAATATCCAGGAATGCGTAGAAGTCATCGGACTCTGCGCACTTGTAGGAAGGGATTTCTCCGGCGGCGATTTTTGTGAATATTGTAGCCATCTTAAAGGGAAATTTCCATGATTTCAAACTTCATGATTCCGCTGGGAACCTTTGCCGCAACAACTTCGCCCTTTCCATGGCCGATGAGGGCCTTGCCGATAGGGGTTGTGGCGGCCAGGAGGCCCTTGGAGAAATCGGCCTCGGTTTCCGGAACTATCTGGAAGTTCATAACCATCTTGTTGGCAAGGTTCTTGACCTTCACCTTGGAAAGAAGCTGCACGGAGTCTGCGCTGAGCTTACTTTCATCGATGACGCGTGCATTTGCAACCTTCTCCTTCAGGCGGGCGATCTTCACCTCCAGAAGGCCCTGCGCATCGCGCGCAGCGTCATACTCTGCATTCTCTGAGAGGTCTCCCTTCTCACGTGCCTCTGCGATAGCCGCAGAAATCACCGGCCTCTGGGCCAGTGCATCGGCCAGTTCCTTCTTGAGTTTGTCAAGACCGGCCTGAGTCATCATTTCAATAGCCATATGTTTACCTTTTTACTTTGTCAAAAAAAGTTGCAACGACCCTTTTAGGCCGTCGCAGTTTATGTTTATGCAAAGATAGCAATTACTTTTTACAATTCAAAGCATCCAGTTCCAGCTGCTGCCGAAGGGCGTCCAGCGAGGGGAACTTGCGTTCATCGCGGATGCGGCGCAGGAAGCGGAGCCTCAGCGGCAGGCCGTAAATGTCCTCTGAGAAGTCCAGGATGTGAGTCTCGATGGTGCGGGAAGTGCCGCCCACAGTGGGCCTTGTGCCGATGTTGCACATGCCTTTGAACACGTTCCCGGTCACTTCCACGTCAACGGCATAAACCCCGTCACCTGGTACAAGCTTCAGGGGCTCATACAGCTGCATGTTTGCCGTTGGAAACCCTATGGTCCGGCCCATCCTGTTTCCGGCCACAACCACGCCGTACAGCCCGTAGCTATACCCCAGCATGGCATTCGCCGCCTCCACATCCCCTTCTGCCAGTGCTTTACGGATTCTGGTGGAAGATATGGGAGATTTCTCGACTCCGCCTTCGGCTTCGCTCGAAATGACAGGGGAAACCGTAACTACAGGCACAGGAGATATAGCACATATCTCCTGTGCCGTACGCTTATCTGAACCTATCCTGTTGTCATAGCCCATGACAACCAGAGAGGCGCCATAGCGGTCACGGAGCAGTTCCAAATACTGGACTGCGGTATGCGAGGCGAAGCGGCGCGTGAACGGAATCACCTCAACACGGTCTATGCCGGCAGCGACAAGAAGCGCCTTCTTCTCCTCAAGTGAGGAGAGTATGCGGAAATCCCTGGCATCCTGCTGCAATACGGTCCGTGGATGAGGCCAAAACGTAACTACAACGGCCTCCTCTCCCCTTTCGCGGGCAGAGGAGACCACTGTCTCAAGCACATGACGGTGCCCAAGATGGACACCGTCAAAGAATCCTGTAGTTACTACAGCCACTTTACGCACTCAAAGCTCTGGCGGTGTGCAAGCAGCGGATGCTTGGCAAACACGCGGGCGCCAACGAGGTATGCACCGGTTTTCTCGGGGAGAAGGCTAACCTCATAGGTGGCCTCGCCGTCTTCACACTTTTTGAACTCAAACGGCTGAACTTCAACAATATGGAGCACACCATGCTTGTCGGTTTGGGCAAACACCACCTCTGCGCCAACGTCTTCCGGTTTCAGGTCTCCAAGCTGGAGCTTCATGGAAGCGGTGTAAGGCTTGCTCTGGGTGATGTCGTAGGAAGTCTGGGGATCCGAGCGCCAAGTCTGCTGAACGTTCTCCCACTCACGGCGGACGTGAGTCTTCCAGGCGGCAAGGGTGCGTGCCTCCTTGAAGTCATTGGCCTTAATCTCAAGGGCGCGCTTGCTCTGGGGCTCATAGTACTGGTTCATGTAGTCCGTGAGCATGCGGTTGGTGGTGAAGTTGCAGGCCACCTGTGCAATGGTGTTCTTGATGTAGCCAATCCACTCCGAGCTTCGGCCCGTAGTGCGGTCTACGTTGTAATATGCGGGAGCGATGTCGTTCTCAAGGATCTGGTAGATGGTGGCGGCGTCGAGCTCGTTCTGGAAGTTGTTGTCTTCGTAGGCCTGCTCAATGGGAAGGGCCCAGCCGGCGCCTTCCTTGTAGCCCTCTACCCACCAGCCGTCAAGCACGCTGAAGTGCATGGTGCCGTTCATGGCAGCCTTCTCTCCGGAAGTACCGGAAGCCTCCTGGGGACGTGTAGGGTTGTTCATCCAAACATCCACGCCCTGGACCATGCGCTTTGCAAGGGTGATGTCATATCCGGGAACAAAGACAATCTTGCCGATGAAACGGGGATCCTTGGAGATGTCCACAATCTGCTTGATGAGATCCTGGCCTGCTTTGTCGGCGGGGTGAGCCTTTCCTGCAAACAGGAACTGGACCGGCTGGGCGGGATTGTTCACAATCTTGTCAAGCCTGTCAAGGTCACGGAACAGCAGCGTAGCCCTCTTGTAAGTGGCGAAGCGGCGTGCAAAGCCAATTGTGAGGACGTCGTCGCGAAGAGTATCCATGATGGTAACAAGCTCTGAAGGGCTATAGTGGTTGGAGATGGTGTTGTCCTGAAGACGCTCACGAATGAAGTCGATGAGCTTGGCCTTCAGCTGTTTCTTCACGCTCCAGACCTCTTTGTCGGATACACCGTAGATGCCCTCAAAGCAGGATTTGTCGTAGTGATGGGTGGCAAACTGCGGGCCGAACACCTTTGCGTGAACCGGCTTCCACTCAGGAGCGCACCATGTGGGATAGTGAACGCCGTTGGTGACATAGCTCACAAAGAGTTCCTCCGGCAGATAACCCGGATACATGTGCGCGAAAATTTCCTGGGACACCTTTCCGTGCAGCATGGAAACGCCGTTCACGTTCTGGGAAATGTTGGCGGCAAGGTTACTCATGGAGAACTTCTCGTTGGGATCCGTGGGATTGTCCTTTCCAAGGGACATGAGGGTTTCCCAGTCCACCTTCAGGCGCTCGGGATAATGGCCGATATACTGCCTCAGAAGGCCTTCGTCAAAGGCATCGTGGCCGGCGGGAACGGGAGTATGCGTTGTGAACAGGGAGCTTGCCCTCACAACCTCAAGGGCCTCGGAGAAGTCAAGGTTGTCCTTTTCAATGTATTCGCGGAGCCTCTCCATGCCGATGAATGCGGCGTGGCCCTCGTTGCAGTGGTAAACCTGGGGATCCAGGCCCAGCTTGCGAAGGGCGCGGATACCGCCAACGCCAAGCAGAAGTTCCTGCTTTAGGCGATTTTCCCAGTTGCCTCCGTAAAGGTGATATGTAACCTCACGGTCTTCGGGGATGTTGGCCTCGTAGTCCGTATCCATAAGATAGAGGTCCGTGCGGCCCACCTCAACCTTCCAAAGGCGTGCGGTGATGCTTCGGCCGGGGAAAGCCACGGAAGTGGTGACCCAGTTGCCATCCTTGTCCAGAACCGGCACGGCGGGAATCTTGGTGAAGTCCTGGGCATCGTAGCCTGCCACCTGATATCCCTGTGCCGAAAGAACCTGGTTGAAGTAACCGTAGCGGTACAGAAGACCCACGGCCACAAGGTTCACGTTCATGTCGGAGGTTTCCTTGAGGTAGTCACCTGCAAGGATGCCAAGGCCGCCGGAGTAAATCTTGAGGGAAGTGTCCAGGCCGTACTCCATGCAGAAATAAGCGATGGAAGGGTCTGTGCGCTTTGCCTTTGCGGCCATGTAAGTATCAAATTCGTCCAGTACGCCCTTCATGCGGGAAAGGAAGTCCCCGTCCTCCGAGAGCTGCTGGAAACGCTTTATGCTCACGGTGTCGAGCACGACCAGCGGATTGTGGCCGCTGCGGTGCCATACTTCGGGGTCTATGGAGCGGAAGAGGTCCTTGGCGGACTCGTTCCAACACCACCAAAGGTTCTTGGACAGTTTCTCAAGCCGGGACAGTTTTTCCGGAAGGTGACGGGTCACGAGGATACTGCGCCAGCTGGGGCTGGTTACGTCTGCTTTAAAATATTGCATAGTTTTTTTCTTTGATTGGTAAGAATCACTGTGCTCCTGAACCCTTTCAAGAGCAAGGGAATACGCCTCCTGATAGTATTTGATTTGATTGGTCCACAGGGCGATCTGTGCAACCTCCCGGGCATTCTCCCGGTAAATTTTACGTTTCTTCTTATCAAGGCCGGCCATCTCAAGGATACGCGCGGCCGTGCCTTTAACAACTTCGTCGTAGTTGGAATCGTCGCGGTGCAGCACCGTGATTCCGGGGTGCTTGCCCTCGTAATGGCTTTCCACCCATGCGCCGAAACCGGCAAGGGATGTTGTGAGAGTGGGGATGCGGAAAGCCAGTGCCTCCAGCGGGGTATAGCCCCAGGGCTCGTAGTACGACGGGAACAGCGCCAGGTCCATGCCGCAAAGGAGGTCGTAGTATGGCATATTGAACACGCCGTCGTCACCGTTAAGGTAGGACGGAATGAAATACACCTTAACTTTGTCTCCGATGGCATTTGTGAGCCCTACCTCACGGAGGCGGCGCGTAATGGTGTCGTATTCGGCATTCTGGAGATAGTGCGACACCTGGGTCTGGTAACGGGGATTACCGTCTCCGGAGAGTTTTGCGCAAAGCTCTTTGTCCGCGCCGTGATGACCGGAAGGAATCATGATGAACGCCTGGATGCTGCGGCCGGGGTCTTCCCCGCGGTTTACGCGGTCCAGGGCGTCTATGAACACGTCTATTCCCTTGTTGCGGTATTCGTAGCGGCCCCCGATGCAGATGAATAGGGCATCCTGGGGCACTTCCTCTGCGCTCATGGCGGCGGCAACCTTCACAATGCGCTCACGCGCGGCGTCGTGGAGGGTGTTATATGCTTCGTCCGTGGCCGGAGTGAAACTGTTCTCAAAGCCGTTTGGCGTAACCACATCCACGGGACGCAGGAACTGCGCGCACTCCTTAGCCGTGATTTCGCTCACAGTAGTGAAGACATCAGCGTTTTCGGCCGATTTCTTCTCCAGCGAATAGATGGCCTTCACGTTGAAACGGGCGGCCATTTCGTCTCCGTTGTAACTTGAAAGGTTGTCGTAGAGCGGAAGGTTGTTGCCGGCAATGCAGCGCCCCATCATGGTTGCGTGGGTTGTGAACGTGGTGGCAACCGGAATTCCGGCTTTCTTGATGTGAAGGATACCGGCACCGGTCTGCCATTCATGGAACTGGGCCACTACCTTTTCCCCACCCTTCAGGTTGTAATTCCAGAAGCTCTCTATCACGCGCCCGGCCATTATGCCGAACACCGCCGATTCCTTGTAATCCCAGTTGCCGGAAATGGAGTCCACTCCAAAATCCTGCCACATGCGGCCAAGGATGGCATCGGCCTGCGGCAGCGAAGACTTGTAGTCTACAAGGATGGCCACAGGCTTTCCGGGGATATTCCACCGGCCCACCCTGAAACGGAGTCCTTCGGCAAGGGCCGCAGCCTTCCATGAGCGGTAAAGCATGGGGTCTTCCAGGAAATCGGGGTTGCCGGCGCGGTGCATCCATACATCCGGGCCGATGAATATGTGACGCCTCCCAAGCTCTGAGCTCAGGTGGAGGGCCTTTGTGGCGACTACCGTATAAATGCCGCCTACCTTATTGCAAACTTCCCAGCTTACTTCAAATAAATAATCCATCCTCCTAGTCCAAAGCCGCCCGCTTCTCGTCCAGACGGATCTGGAAATCTGAGATTACGTTCATATAGTTAATAAATGCCTCGTACGGGGTGTCGTACGGGTTGAAATACTTGTGTACCTCTCCGTCGGAGAAGAACTTGGTGCACATATAATAGAAGTGGTCGCTCTCCTGAAGGTGGCCCCAGTCCTCATAGAGGTCGGGGTCGTTCACAATGGCAAGCTTCTCCTTCATGGCATACACCTTCTTGAAGGCCTCCTGCTGGAGTTCGTTTCCAAGCCATGCTGTTACGTCACGCTCTTCGTCGGCCCAGGAAATTGCATCCTCAACGTCTATATCAGAGACAGGCTTATACTTTTTAACCACCTCTGAAGGGGTTGCAAAGCCGAAGGTGCCGTCCTTGAGGACTGCGCCAGGGAGAGCCCTCATGAAATCGAAGATGCCGGTTTCTGCGCCCTGGTGCTCTCCGAAGGTCTCGTAGTCCATGAAAAGGTTCACGATGTCGCCATCCTTTGCATTCTCCTTGAGCCAGCCTACATACTGGTCTGCGGTGACATGGTTCTGCGCAAAGCGGAATGCGATGTCGTCGGAGAGGGTGTAGTTGCGAAGAAGGAGCTTAAGGCGGGGCTGGGTGGCACTCGTGTACACAAAGTTAGGGCTCTGCCATCCCATGATGTGGCGTGCACCTTCTGTGAGCATGGTCTTGTAGCCCATCTCATACACAAGTTCACCGATGGAGTTGTTATAAATGAGCTCCGTATTGCGGAAAGCGGTGGGCTTTACGCCGAAGAGTTCCTCGATCTTGGCGGCGTGCTTTGCCACCTGCTGCTTGAACTCGGAGTCCGATCCAAGCGATGCAAGGGAGTGATAGTAGGTTTCGGCCAGAAACTCTACGCGGCCGGTGGCGGCAAGGGCCTTAAAGCTGTCAATTACCTCAGGAGCGAACCTCTGGAACTGGTCCAGGGCGCTGCCGGAGATGGAGTAAGCGATCTTGAACTTCCCCTTGTTTGCATTGATTAGCTCCAGCATGAGCTGGTTCATGGGAAGATAGCACTTCTGGGCCACACGGCGCAGGATTGTGCGGTTGGCAAAGTCGTCGTAGTAATGGGAATCTTTGCCGATATCAAAGAATCTGTACAGGCGGAGCCGGGTGGGCTGATGGACCTGGAAATACAGGCAGATGCTCTTTGTTGCCATAATATCTTATTTTACAACTGATTCATAAACTTTCTTAAGCTTGGCGCAGGCGCCGTTCCATTTTAGGGCGTTTACTTCGTCGTAGCCCATGCTGGCGCTGAAGTGCGCCAGGGCGGGATAGCTCAGGAGGCCGTAAATGTCATCGGCCATGGCGTCCACATCCCAGAAGTCTACCTTAAAGGCATATTTCAAGACCTCCGCGGCACCGGACTGCTTGGAGATGATGGACGGAACGCCCGTACGCATTGCCTCAAGAGGGGAAATGCCGAAGGGCTCACTGATGGACGGCATGATGTAAACGTCCGAGAGGGCGAACATCTTCTGGACGTCCATGCCCCTCAGGAAGCCTGTGAAGTGGAAACGGTCACTGATGCCAAGGCGCGCAGCGTGGCGGATGGCACGGTTCATCATGTCTCCGCTGCCGGCCATCACAAAGCGTACGTTCTTGGTGCGTTTGAGGACCTTGGCAGCGGCCTCTATGAAGTATTCTGGACCTTTCTGGTAGGTGATTCGGCCAAGGAAAGTAACCACGGGTTCCTTCACTCCGCGCTCTACCTGAAGGTTTTCACGGCCGCTGAAATCCACGGCGTTATGAACCGTCACAACCTTTGCAGGGTCTATTCCGTAGCGGGTGATGACGATGTTGCGGGTAAGGTCGCTCACGGTAACCACTTTATCGGCCACCTGCATGCCCCTTTGCTCGATAGCGAAGACGCGAGTGTCTATGTTGTCCACGCTGCCGCGGTCGAAGGAAGTGGCGTGCACGTGGATTACGAGGGGCTTTCCGGTGAGTTCCTTGGCGGCGATGCCGGCGTAATATGTGAGCCAGTCGTGGGCGTGGATTACGTCAAACTCGTCCTTTCTCTGCATTGCGATTGTTCCGCCAACCATGGCGTAGCGGGCGACCTCCTCCATGAGGTTGGCGCCGTACTTGCCGGAGAACTTGAACTTCTGGCCGTAGCTGATGGAGAAGTCCTTCACCTGACGCTTCTTCTCATCTTCCACAAGCTTTGAGAACTCTTCAGGGTCTGCGTAAGGAACCATGTTGGAACCAATGTGGATGAACTTTACCTTGTCCAGGAATTCGTCCACGGTTTCCGTGACTGTATCTACTGCAACGTCGGAGGCGTTGATGATGGTTGTGGCGCTCTGGTCTTCATCTCCGGAGGCCGAAGGCATTACGAACAGGGTTTCCACGCCGTTATATGCGAGACCCTTTACAATGCCCTCACAGGCTGTTCCAAGACCGCCTGCGATGTGGGGAGGAAACTCCCATCCAAACATTAGAACTCTCATATTTTACTCCTCCCTGTATTTTTCAATAAGCCAGTTGATATTGAGAAGGGCGGCGGTGGTCATGGCCGAAGAAATGGCGCCGTGGGGCTCGTGGGGCGGATCTCCGTCGTAGAGCTCGCTGAAGCAGCCCACACCGTGCTTGAAGAGGTCTTCGTAGAAGCCTTCGGTGAGCCATTCGGCCCTCTTGATGAAGTTCTTGCCCATCATGTTGAAGCTTGCATAGCAGTACTGTGCAAGGAGGAAGGGCCATGAGCAGCCGTTCATGTAGGCTTCGTCCCTTTGGACCTGATTGCCTTCATAGACGCCCTTGTAGCGGACGTCACGGGGGCTCAGGGTGCGGATGCCGCGGCGGGTTACAAGTTCTGCGTTCACAACGCGCATGACCTCGCTGACTATTTCGTCGGACACGCAGATATGGTCAAGGGAAACTGCCCAAAGCTGGTTGGGACGGAGCTCAAGGTGCTGGCCGGCGTTGTCCACGTAATCGGCCAGGAAGCCCATGTCCGCGTTCCAGAAGGTGGGCTGGTAGTTCTTCTCTATGAGTTCCTTTACGGGAGCCCATTTCTTGTAGAAGCTGCCGTTCTTGCGCTCGTTTTCTAGGGCGAAGCAGATGGCGTTGTACCACATGGCGTTGGTTTCCACCTGGTAGCCGGCGCGCTCCGTGACAGCCCTGCCATTTATGTAGGCGTTCATCCAGGTGAGGGCCACGCCGTCTTTCTGGGCCCACAGAAGGCCGTTTGGCTGCATGGCGATTTCCTGGCGTACGCCGGGGAGATAACTCTCAATGATAGTCTTCATCACAGGACCGTACTTTTCCCAGACGGCCTTTTTGGATGCACCGTAGGCAATGTACTGCTGCAGGGTTACGGCCATGTAGAGAGGAGACTCCACCTGGGTTGTGCGGCGGGTGAGGCGCTCCTGGTTGTCTGCGATGAGGTTGTCAAGGATTTCCTCAAATTCCTTGGGGTCGTTGTGGGCATACAGGGTGAGGCCGGCAAGGGAGCCCAAAGTTTCACGGAGAAGGCCGGTATAAAGCCAGCTATATCCCGCCACAATCATCTTTCGGCCGTTATTTTCCCTCACAAGGTAATCCGACGCCCTTACAAGTTGGTCGTGGTAGGATTTGATGGGCGGAATCTTTTCAAGCACGGCGGCAAAGCGGCGCTTGAGGCCGGAAGCGTTGACATTGTCTCCGGCGCAAGCCGAAAAGACAATTGAATCTCCGGATTTCATGTCGATTTCGAAGGTGCCGGGGACCAGAAGGTCTTCGCGGCAGTCGAATCCGCGGCGCATTTCATCTGAGTAGGTGACGCCCTTGTACCACACGGGATTGTGCTTGTAAGAGCTCTGGGCCGAACTAAGCTGAAGATTGAGCTCCGGGAAGTCCTCGTAGAGGCAGAATGCGGCGCCGTTTTGAACGGGCTTGAAATCCGTGCGGGCCGCGTCATTTTCTCCGGTAAGCCCGTGGATGTTACGGAAAGCCAGGAAAGGCTTCAGCTCAAGTTTCACTTTTGCGGGAGCGTTCACCAGCTCATAGTTAATGAAAAGCTGGCTGGAATCCGGGCTCAGGACAATTTGCTTGCGGAAAACGATTTCTCCGATCTTGTACGTTACCGTAGGGACGGGGTCTGCGTCGAAATCCACAATGTACTTGTGTCCGCGCGGCTCGTAGATGTCTCCGTAGCAGTGGATTCCAAGGTTGAAGCGCTTTCCCCGGAGGGTGAGGCTTTCGTCCAGGGAACTCAGGAGGAGATGCCTGTAACCGCCGAACTTCTCTACCGGTACGGCCAGGAGACCGTGGTAACGCCGCGTGTTGCAGGTGACGATGGACGTGTTGCAGTACGCACCGGTTTTGTTCGCCAAGATGATTTCCCGCTTCAGGGAATACTCAAGATTGACGAGTTCCGACTTGTTGAATTTCAGAAAAGCCATAAATATGTCGTTATACTTTCTTTAAAACCATTGCAGTACGGGCCGGCAGATACAACTTCATGGTGTGGTTGTACCCCTGGTTGCCGTTGGGGCATTTCCCGGGCATGGAAATATGATGCTCACCCACTTTAAGACGGGCAAATCCGCCAAAGATCTGCTCATCTGAGTCAAGCACATTCTCATACTCTCCCTCCGGAGCACTGAAGCCATAATCGGCGAATGAGCCATTGGGCGAGAAATTCAGTGCAAAGATACAGTTTTTCCGTAGGAAAATCAATATTTTCTTCTCTTCATCGGCCACAAGGAGCTCCGGGCGGGCGGCAAGGATGCCTTCGGCCCTAAGCAGATGCACCATGGCGGCATCGAAACTGTTCAGCTGGCCGTACCTCAGGAGGGGGTTGTCTACAAGCGACCACTGCCTGCGGGCATATTTGTAGGACCAGCCGTTTCCTTCGCGGGGGAAATCTATCCACTCCGGATGGCCGAATTCGTTACCCATGAAGTTCAGGTAACCGTCTCCGGCGGTGCCGGCGGTGGCAAGGCGGATGAGCTTGTGAAGGGCCATACCCCTTTCCACGGCGTCATTCTGGGAGCCCTTGTTCATGGCAAAGTACATCTCCTTGTCCATGAGGCGG
>DGXO01000046.1:16975-32414 GCA_002395605.1 Bacteroidales bacterium UBA4230 | reverse complement strand
GCATAGGAGACGGTCTTTTCCTCTGCGCGCTTTCCGGTGAGTTCCCACCAGATTTCGCCCATGCTCCACTGTTCGTCGGAGCGCTCCTTGATCCACTTGATCCAGTGGTCTGCAACGCCCATGGCCATACGGAAATCGAAGCCCACGCCGAAGGCCTCGAAGGGGGCTGCCAGGCCCGCCATGGCCGAAACGTCTTCGGCAATGGTTATTCCGGCGGGATTGACCTCCTTCACCAGCATTGAGGCAAGGGCAAGGTAGATTACGGCGTCTTCATCCACTCCGCCGTCGAAGTAGAGGCTATAGTTGCCGAAGTCCTTCCCAAGGCCGTGGTCCCAGTAAATCATGGAGGTTACGCCGTCAAAGCGGAAACCGTCTATGTGGTATTCCTCCATCCAGTATTTGACGTTTGAAAGGAGGAAATAGCGGGTGGCGTCCTTGCCGTAGTCGAAGCACCTGGAGCCCCATGCAGGGTGGTCTCCCTTAGGGCCTGCGTGGAAGTAAAGGTAATCCGTGCCGTCAAAAAGGGCCAGGCCTTCGTCCGTGTTCTTGACGCTATGGCTGTGGACGATGTCCATGATTACGGCAATGCCCTTGCCGTGGGCGTCGTCTACCAGTGCCTTGAATTCATCAGGGGTGCCGAAGCGGGAACTCAAGGCAAAGAAATTGGACACCTGATAGCCGAAGGAGCCGTAATAGGGATGCTCCTGCAGAGCCATGATCTGGATGGTGTCGTAGCCGAGTTTCTTAACGCGAGGAAGGACATCCCGGCGGAATTCCTCGAAGGTGCCCACTTTCTCCTTTTCAGTTGCCATGCCGATGTGGCACTCGTAGATGAAGGGATGGGGGCGCTTGCCGGCATGGCCGTGCTTCCATTTGTAAGGCTTTTCCGGAGCCCATACCTGGGCGCTGAACACCTTTGTGACAGGGTCCTGAACCACGCGGGTGGCGTAGGAGGGGATGCGCTCCCCGCCGCCGCCGGGCCACTCTATGAAGAGTTTATAGAGCTGTCCGTGCCTCAGGAACATCTCAGGGAGGTTTATCTCCCAGTTGCCGGCGCCGGTTGGCTTCAGGGCATAGGCCTCCGTGCGTTTCCAGTTGTTGAAATCACCAATGAGGTATATCTTGTTGGCGTTGGGGGCATATTCACGGAACACCCAGCCGTCTGAGGTGCGGTGGAGGCCATAGTACATGTGGTTGTTCACGGCATCTGTGAGCTTTCCGTCTCCGGCAATGTGCCTGAGAGTTTGCCAAATATGCTCATGCCTTGCATCTATTGCATCTTTGAACGGCATGAGCCAGGGGTCGGTTTCGTAAATCTTTTTCATATTGTCAGTCACGGTCAAGTGAATCAATCTTTTCTTTCACGGTACGGAGGTACTCACGGCACCCCTTGAGAAGCTCCTTAGAGCGCACCACCAGGGCGTCTATGTCGTCCAGTTTGGTCTCTGGGTTCTCCACCTTCTTTGCAATCTCCTCCAGTTCCGCGATTGCCTTTGCGTAATCGAATTTCTGTTCCATTATGCTATGTTAGTTTTAGCGTTATCTATCTTGTCACTGTATATTTCATCAACCTTGGCCGTGAGGGAGCCGTCACTGAAACGCACTCCTATGCGGTCCCCCACCGCCACGCGGTCTACGGTTTTAAGTACCTTGTTGTCCTTGCCCGTTACCAGCACGTAACCAAGGCCAAGTATCTTCCGGGGGTCCGACCCATTGATGAGGGCCTCCTTGAGGGCAAGGTCGGAGAAAGCGGCGCTATGCTTTGAACTGGCGGCAAACTTCACCCTGTGTAGGAGGCCGTCCACAAGCCGCTGAGCCACTGCAAACTTGCCGCCAAGGCCCTTAGAAATTCGGCCGGAAGCAAGCTGCACGGCGCCCTGAACCTCAGAGAACTTCCGGCTGAGGCCAAGACGTACCGCAGCGGCGGCGGAGTCCATTTGACGCGCGGCGCCAGAGTATGAACGCACCAGCCCCACCCTGACATGGCCGAAGACATCGTCAAGGCGTTTTTGGGCCGACGCCAAAAGCTGGGTTATCCCCTGCCCTATCCGGGTTTGGATACTGTCCAGGGCATCGTCCTGGGCCATCATGGCATCCAGGAAAAGGTCTGCCAGCGCAGTAGGGGTTTTGACGGAGGCATGGGCCACCATGTCTGCGATATGGACGTCTTTGTCGTGGCCGATTGCCGTGACAACCGGGATGGGACATTCGGCAATGGCCACACCAAGTTCATAGCTGTCGAAGCACTGAAGGTCCGTTTCCGAGCCTCCGCCCCTAAGGATAAGTATGGCGTCGTAGCCCTTTTCGGAGGCTTCCAAAAGGGCCGCCATAATGGAAGACGGGGCCTGTTCTCCTTGCATGAGCGCCTCGTAAAGGTCCAGGCAGAACGCATAGCCATCCGGGTTCTGAAGCAGATGATTGCGGAAATCCTGGTAGCCGGCGGCGGTTTTTGATGTGATCACGGCAAGCCTTTGGGGAATGTCCGGGATGGCCAGTTCCTTCTGCATTTCCATGTGGCCGCTCTTTTCCAGGCGCTCGATTGCGCGCTTGCGCTCAAGGGCCTGTTCCCCAAGCGTGAATGCGGCATCAATGTCTTCTATGTACAGCGACATCCCGTAAAGCTCACTGAAGGCAACCTGCACCTTCACCAGCACTGTTATGCCGGGCCGCAGCTTTTCTCCGGTGGCCTCCTCAAAATAACGTGTGAGCCTGAGGTAATTCCACTTCCATATCATGGCGCGGGATTCGGCAATGGGCTTGCCACCCCTTGACTGGGTAAGGCTGAGGTAGCAGTGGCCGTTGCTCCTGGGGCTCCAGGAGGCGATTTCGGCCTTTACCCAGTACCTGCCCGGGAAAGCCTCTGCAACTCCCTCTTTGATGCGGGTTTGCAGTTCCAGAAGTTCAATATATTCCCTCTCATCCATACTCTACAAAGATAACAATTTATTCCCTCATTCCGAACACCCCGGCACTTTTTTTCCTCTCCCCATCCTGCCCAATAACCCCCTGACACTCAGCCACATACACACAATCGGGTGCACCTGCAAGTGCACCCGACCATACGCAACTCTCTATGTATCAGCAACTTCCGCGCCAGCGGAAATATTCAGTAAGTAGTTACGCCAACCCCGGGCGGCAGGGCTTGCCGATTGACTCGCGGTAGAAGTAGTAGAGTTCCTCCGTGGCAAGGGCCATCTTGGTTACGGAGAAATCGGAGTCGTATGGATAGGTGTACCAGGTGTCCTGGAGCGTATTGAGGTCTACGCAGTCTCCGTATTTGCCAAGATATTCATACTCAATGTGGCAGGAGTAAAGGGAAGGGACCGGCAGAACCATCTCGAAGGGGTCTCCATCCACGTCGGTGCCCCACACCCTGAAGCCGTTGGAGTCGTGGATCATCTTGCCGTCGCCAAGCCTGATGAACCTGAGGGCATTTGGAAGCGAGTACACGTGGACTGGGAGTTCTCCGGTCGAGTACCTGCCTTCCCGGACTTCGGCGCGGACATTTGAGCGCTCCCACTCGTACCAATCCGGGATGTGGTGGAATTCAGTGTCTCCTTCAAGGGCGCGGAGCTCCCCAAGTTCCGTCATCTCCCACTCCTTGCCGCAGTGATTGCACCAGAGCATGGAGCCGCGGGTGCTCATGTGGTATTCCGTTCCGCAGTGAGGGCACTGATACAGAACTTTTTGCAGGCCTTCGGCACGCTTTTCATAAGGCGTGAGTATGCCACGCTCCTTCTGCCAGGCAAAGTCGTCGTACTGGAAGGCTTCCACTATCTTGTCATTGATTTCATCCACGGTGGCGGCCTCAAGCTGCTCCGGGGTGAAAAGGAGGGAAAAATCGGCCTCCGTGGGCTTTACGCCGCGGCTATGGAGATTCCAGAAGGGGGAATTCACGTGATGCCCATGGCAGATGAGGGACGCAACCGGCGCCTTCATCATCTTGCAAAGTTTGCCGATGGATGCCGGGAGCACGGCGGTGGTGCCGCAGAGCGAATACCTGGCCTCCGGATAAACCACGGCTATATCCTTGTTGTCCAGCACTTTACGAAGCTGGCGCACCAGCACGGTATCATTGGTGAACTTGCGCTTGCAGATGCAGCCCACATTCCTCAGGAGCCATTCGCGGCCGATGAAACCATCTATTGCCACCACATAGTTAGCCCTGTTGGGGTAGATTATCTGGGTGGCAACCTTGAAGTCCATGAAGGCGTTGTGATTGCAAAGGAGGATGTACGGAGGTTTAAGACCTTCCGTACCGTGGCGGCGGATTATGGGCTTGTGAAGCAGCATGTCCGGCCAGCTCAGGAGCTTTGTAATGGGCTTCAAGTACCATCTGGTACGGATAGGGTCCCTGGCCATGTCGAATCTGGGAATAGTTTTTTTCATTGCAAGGCGGTTTGTAACTGCAAGTTAGTAAAAAAAAGGCTATCTTTGCAAGAGAAGTGAATTATTTTTTAAAAAGTCATAGTGATATGGGTGCTTTTGATGCAAAAAGAGTAAAGGACGCTTGTATTCAATGGATTAGGGACTGGTTCGAGGAAAACGGTCCGGGATGTAACGCAGTGCTGGGCATTTCCGGCGGCAAGGACAGCAGCGTCTGCGCGGCGCTCTGTGTGGAAGCCCTTGGGAAAGACCGCGTAATAGGAGTTACCATGCCCAACGGCGTCCAGCCGGATATTGCCGATTCCATCAAACTGATAAATCACCTGGGAATCAAGCGCTACGACATCAATATCGGCGCCGCCTTCGATGCCCTCATGAGTGAAGTTGAGGCAAAACTGGGATCTTCGGCCTCTGACCAAACCCGCATCAACATGGCCCCGCGCCTTAGGATGACGGCCGTGTATGCAGTTTCACAGTCAAACAACGGGCGCGTGGTCAACACCTGCAACCTCTCTGAAGACTGGGTGGGCTACAGCACCCGCTGGGGAGACGCCGCCGGAGATTTCTCCCCGCTTGGCGGGCTCACCGTGGCCGAAGTCCTGGAAGTGGGCATGGAACTCGGCCTTCCTGAAGACCTTGTGAAGAAAACGCCGTCGGACGGCCTCTGCGGCAAAACCGATGAAGACAACCTGGGCTTCACCTATGCGGTTCTTGACAAGTACATCCGCACCGGCGTATGCGAGGACCCTGCCACCAAGGCCCTCATAGACCGCAAGCACGTGATGAACCTGTTCAAACTGAAGCCCATCCCTCACTTTGAGCCGGAATTGTAGACTTCCGCTGACGCGGGAGTGATTATTTGGCGCGGGTGTAAACCTGAATGGGGCAGCCCTCGAAGTCGAAGTGCTCACGGAGCTTGTTCTCCAGGAAGCGCTTGTAGGGGTCTTTCACCCACTGGGGCAGGTTGCAGAAGAAGGCAAACTGCGGGGTGCGGGTGGGGAGCTGCGTGACATACTTGATCTTGATGTATTTACCCTTCCATGCCGGCGGCGGGTAGTTCTCTATTTCCGGCAGCATGGCATCATTGAGGGCCGATGTAGGTATCTTTCGGCCCATATTCTCCGCAACATGCGCCGCGGCGTCCAGGACATCCAGGATGCGCTGCTTCTCAAGTACGGAGGTGAAGATGATGGGGATGTCGTTGAAGGGAGCAAGGCGGGCCTTCAGGTTTTCCGTGTACTCCTTCATGGTGTTCACGCCCTTTTCAAAGAGGTCCCACTTGTTCACCACTATCACGCAGCCCTTGCGGTTTTTCTGGATTACGTTGAAGATGTTCATGTCCTGAGCCTCCATGCCAAGGTTGGCGTCTATCATGAGGATGCACACATCCGAGTGCTCAATTGTGCGCATGGCCCTCATGACGGAGTAGAACTCGAGGTCCTCGGTCACCTTTCCCCTTTTACGCATGCCGGCGGTATCCACAATCATGAATTCATGGCCGAACTTGTTGTAATAGGTGGAGATGGAGTCTCGGGTGGTACCGGCCACCGGCGTGACGATGTTCCTCTCCTCCCCAAGAAGGGCGTTTGTGAGGGAACTCTTTCCAACGTTGGGGCGGCCCACGATGGCAATGTGAGGGAGGTCTGCATGGTCGTCTTCGGCCGAATCTTCCTGAGGAAGTACACGAAGGACCTCGTCCAGAAGATCACCGGTACCGGAGCCGTTTGCGGCCGAAATGCTCCAGACCTCACCCAGCCCAAGACCGTAGAAGTCAAAGGCGTCGTACATCTTGTCGCCGGTATCCACCTTGTTCACGCAAAGGATTACAGGCTTCTTGCTGCGCCGGAGGATGTCGGCTATCTCACTGTCATAGTCCGTAATGCCGGTTGCGGCCTCGCACATGAAAAGGATGGCATCGGCCTCCTCTATGGCTATTGCCACCTGACGGCGGATGGCGCCTTCAAAGACGTCGTCTGAATTGCTGGTATATCCGCCGGTATCCACCACGGAGAACTCACGGCCGCACCATTCGCATTTGCCGTAATGGCGGTCACGGGTTACACCCGCGGTTTCGTCTACAATTGCCTGACGCATCCCAACCAGGCGGTTGAAAAGCGTTGATTTTCCTACGTTCGGTCTCCCGACTATCGCTACTAATGCCATAAATTAATGTTTTTCAAGTGTGTAAAGCCCGCATGACCTGCATGCATCCGTGTATTCGCCACTGCAGTGCTCGGGGGTTTTGCCGCCTCTTTTCTGCGCTGCCAGCATTTCAAGTTCCTCCTGTTTGGCGCACTTGATTCCCCTTTTTCTCATTTCCGGGTTGGTGGAAATTTCCCCGTCCGGGAAAGGACGGTGGAAGAAAAAGATGTTTACGCCAAGCAGGATAACTGCCAGGCCTACAAAGACAAGTGCTGCCAGGAAGGTTTTCACTTTTACAGGGGGAATTCGGAGGAAATGGGCTGATAATTATATACGCGGAGTATCATCCTGGCGAAAGTTTCGGCCAGAGACACTACCCTGAACTTGCCCTGAAGGTGCTCCTGCGCGGGATCCAGGGGAATTGTATCCGTTACATACACCTCACTGAGGGCGCTCTTGTCTATTCTTTCATAGGCCGGGCCGGAGAGCACGGGGTGCGTTGCGAATGCACGTACGCTGTTGGCTCCGCGCTTCAGGAGCTCGTTGGCCGCTTCCGTAAGGGTGCCGGCGGTATCTATGATGTCGTCGATGATAACTATGTCCCGGCCTTCAACTTCTCCGATGGGCTGGATGCGCTCCACCACGTTTGCCTTTGCGCGAGTTTTGTGGCAGATCACAACCGGGGTATGGAGGTATTTGGCATAGGAGTGGACCCTCTTGGCGCCGCCCATGTCAGGGGCTGCAAGGGTGAGGGTGTCCTTGTACTTGCGCTGGAGTTTCTTGAGGATGTCAAGGAAGTCGTAGCTGGCATAGAGGTGATTCACGGGCATGTCGAAGAAGCCCTGGATCTGGTCTGCATGGAGGTCGCAGGTCATGACGGCGTCTGCGCCGGCAACCTTGAGCATGTTTGCAACAAGCTTTGCGCCGATTGAGGTACGGGGCTTGTCCTTGCGATCCTGGCGTGCCCAGCCATAATAAGGAATCACTGCAATAACTCTGTCGGCGGATGCCCTTTTGGCGGCATCTATGGACAGGAGCAGTTCCATAAGGTTGTCAGAGCTGGGGAAGGTGGACTGAATGATAAAACATGTGGCTCCGCGCACACTCTCCTGGAAATACGGCTGGAATTCGCCGTCACTGAAACGGGCTGTCTCCAGAGGGCCTAAGGCAACCTCCGGATCTTCGGGAGATTTCATGCGATTCATCGCATCAACTACTTTCTCGGCGAAATACCGGGAAGCATCACAGGTAAATAGCGCCAGACGGTGCTCGTGAATGTTACTTATCATAGTGTTTTCAGAATAGAGCCAATGTAACCAAGGATTTCTTCCTTGCCGGTACCATTTGCCGAAGAGCTCACAAAGCACGGCGGAAGTTCCTCCCATTCTTCCAGAAGGCGTCCTTTGTCCTTGAGGATTTGGGCGCTGAGGGCCTCCGGGCCAAGTTTGTCGGCCTTTGTAAAGATTATGCCGAAGGGAATCCCCTTCTCCCCTAGTTCACGGATGAACCGGAGGTCCACCTCCTGGAGGTCGTGGCGGCAGTCTATGAGGACCATGAGCATGACAAGCTCCATGGAATTGTTGATGTAATCCCAGATTATGTGCCGAAGCTTTGCGCGTTCCTTGTCCGGAAGTTTTGCATAGCCGTAACCGGGAAGATCCACAAGATACCAGTTGTCGTTGATGAGGAAGTGGTTGACAAGCTGGGTTTTGCCGGGAGTCTGGGATGTCTTGGCAAGCTTTGAGTTACCCGTAAGCATGTTGATGAGGGAACTCTTGCCCACATTTGAGCGGCCGATGAACGCGAATTCCGGCGCCTTGAGGGCAGGCTTGCCGCCCACCTTTGTGCTGCTTCCGGAAAACTCTGCCTTTGTGATTTTCATAGCCCTCTTTTAAAAGACACACAAAGATACAAATAATATTTTGCGAAAAAAAGCTAACTTTGCCTTATGGAGCAAGAAGAAAAATTCATGAGAGAGGCTTTGCGTGAAGCCCGCGCCGCACTTGAAGACGGCGAAATCCCAATTGGAGCCGTTGTGGTGTGGAAAGGCCGGATCATCGGCCGGGGCCATAACGAGACCGAAAAACTCCGTGACACCACGGCCCACGCAGAGATGATTGCCATTACCGCCGCCAGCCAGGCCATAGGTGGCAAATACCTCACAGACTGCACGTTATACGTTACGGTAGAGCCCTGCCCCATGTGCGCCGGCGCCCTTGCCTGGTCACAGGTGGGCCACATTGTCTATGGCGCCCCGGACCCCCGCCGCGGCTACTCCCTGTTCCAGCCCTCCCTGCTCCATCCCAAAACGGAAGTAACCGGCGGCATCCTTCAGGAAGAATGCTCCGCGCTCATGGTGGAATTTTTTAAAAGCAAAAGATAATGAAAGGCATACACATTTTCCTTGCCGACGGCTTCGAGGACATGGAAGCCCTGGCAACCCGTGACATTCTTCTCCGTGGCGGAGTTCCGGTAGTAACCGTATCAATCTCAGACGACTATCTTGTGGAAAGTTCCCATGGCCTGCAGGTTACCGCAGACACTTCCTGGCGGGACCTTGAAGTGATGGAGCCCGGCACCGATGCTTCAGACGTTATGATCTTCCCCGGCGGCATGCCCGGTTCACGCAACCTTGCAGAGCACAAGGAGCTCATGGAAATCCTCCAGGACCACTGGAGCCGCGGAGGCTCCGTTGCGGCCATTTGCGCTGCCCCCGGCCTTGTGGTTTCAAAGCTTCCCGGCCTTTCCGGCCGAAAATTCACCTGCTTCGACGGCTTTGAAGACGCCCTTATAAAGGCCGGTGCCGTTTACACCCCCGAAGGCACGGTTACTGACGGCAATCTCATCACCGGCCGCGGAGCCGGCTGGGCCGTTGAATTCGGCCTTGCAATCCTAAGCTATCTGAAGGGCCCCGAAGCCGCCGCCAAAGTGAAGGCCGGACTCATGCTCTGACCCTCCCCCGCTCTATTGTAATGCCGAGGCGGTGTGGGTTAACCGCCTTATCATCAGCCGTTTATAGAGTAATTTGGGATTACTTTTAATCCCAAATTACTCTATAAATGCTTATGTATCAACACTTTAACTGGAACTATGCTTACTCCAGGCGTGGACTTGGTCCACGCCATGTTTAGACCTAGTCCACGGTGTGTTTGGACTTGGTCCACGGTGTGAGGGCACGGCATTACACAAAAACGCGTGTTTTTGCGTAACCAAAAGCCTTTTAGGCCGCCCGTTACGCAAAAATGGCCGTTTTTGTGTAAACAACTGCCCCACTGTAAGACATGGGTACTATATACTTAAGCGCTGTTAATTCCGCCTGTTTGCCACAGAAATGTAATATAGCAGCGTTGCAAGGGATCCAAGCGCTGCAATGACGTAGGTGTAGGCCGCCCATTTGAGGGCATCGGCCGCCATGGGCTTGGTTTCATAGCCCACTATGCCGGCGCCTTCAAGCCACTGTACGGCACGGGCGCTGGCGTTTATTTCTACTGGCAGCGTCACAAAGCTGAACAGCGTTGAAAGGGCAAAGAGGCCAATCCCGAACCAAAGCAGCTGCGGGAAGATATTGATAAGCAGCACCCCTGCCAGAAGCACCCAGGACACAATATTGTTGGAAAATGATACCACCGGAACCAGGGCCGAACGCATGCGCAGCCAGGCATATCCGGTAGCGTGCTGTACCACATGGCCGCACTCATGGGCTGCAACTGCCGCCGCGGCAACTGACCTTCCGTAGTAGACATCCTTGCTGAGATTCACCGTACGGGTTGTGGGGTCATAGTGGTCTGTGAGTTTTCCGTCAATGGACACAATGGAAACGTCCCGGATTCCGTGCGCGGCAAGCATCCGGGATGCTACTTCGGCACCGGATATGGACAGGGGAACTTCCGAGTATTTTGCAAAGCGACGCTGAAGCATACCCTGGATGAGCATGCTTGCAACCATCACCGCGATCATGATAATCCAAATAGCTGTAGTTGACATAGTACTTAGTTATTGAACCGGACAAAACCACTGCAAACGCAGGGCCACCAGCCACAAATTTACATTTTTATGCCGAAATGTCACAGGGAAATGTTATTTTTGCACTGCAAAACGGACAATATGCGTGTAATTGAGGATGATTTTTCCCGTTTGGAGCTTAATCTGAATGCCACGGTAGGCAACTATCGTTATTTCCGCTCCCTTCTTAAACCAGAGACCAAACTTCTTGTTCTGGTCAAGGCCAACGCGTATGGTCACGGTGCAGTTGAGTTTGCAGCCATGATGCAGCGCGCAGGAGCCGACTACCTTGCAGTAGCATACCCTGTAGAGGGCCTTGAGCTCCGCCGTAACGGTATTTCGCTGCCAATCCTTGTCCTCACCGCAGGCACTGATTTCTTCCCGGAAATCATAGAAACCCGCATGGAGCCCTCCATCCCCAATCTCTATTCACTTAAAAAACTGGTTGGAGTACTTCGTGAAAAAGGCCTTAAAGACTACCCCGTCCACATTAAACTGGATACCGGCATGCACCGTCTTGGTTTCATGACGGAAGAACTCCCGGAACTAATAGATTATCTCAAAAAGACCCCGGAGGTAAAGGTCAAGGGACTGTTCTCCCACCTTTGCGTGGCCGAAGACCCTGAGCAGGATTCTTTTACACTTGGCCAGATAGAACTTTTCCAGAAAAACACGGAGTCCGTTGCCGCCGGCATAGGCTATATGCCCATGAGGCACATCCTCAACAGTGCCGGTATAGAGCGTTTTGCCCAGTACCAGTTTGACATGGTGAGGCTGGGAATCGGCATATACGGAATAAGCGCCCTCCCCGGAAAACGCCTTGAACCCGTGGCCTCCCTCAAGTGCAAGATACTGCAGATTAAGCAGTTGGGCCCGGAAGACACAGTTGGTTATGGCAGATGGGGCCACGCCCATGAAGGCACTGTGATAGCCACCATTCCAGTTGGCTACGCAGACGGCATAGACCGCCACCTTGGCCGTGGCGCGGCATCGTTCTCAGTCAACGGTCACCGGGCGCCCACTATCGGCAACATTTGCATGGACATGTGCATGCTGGATGTCACAGGCATCCAGGCTGCACCCGGAGACACCGTTACCATTTTCGGCCAAGACCCTCACGTTGAGGAACTTGCCGATATCCTCGGTACTATTCCCTACGAAATCCTTGTATCCGTTCCACGCCGCATTCACAGGCTGGTGGTTCGTTAGCCTCCACCCTACCGGCATTACAATAGAGGGGGCCCAAAAAAGGGGGAGAAACTACTCCAGTTTCTCCCCTTTTTCATTGAACAATTCATTTTGCAGTACTGAATAGTCCGTAACTTCCTCCAGTTCCAGTTTTACCTTGTAGCGCTTGCGCCACTTGGTGAGATATGAACTGAACAGTCCCCTCTTGAGATAGGCCCCAAGGATGGGGCTGGTCTTCAGCGTAATGGACCTGACACCTTTTTCTATGACGTAGAAGGCAATCTTTCTTTCAATTTCCTCATCAATCACGGCGCTGGAGTGGATCTTGCCTGTGCCATGGCACACGGGACACTGCTCTGCGGTGTTGATTTCCGTCACGGGCCTTATCCGCTGCCGGGTTATCTGCATAAGCCCGAACTTTGTGAGCGGGAGCACGTTGTGCTTGGCCCTGTCATTTTCCATAAGTTCCTGCATGTATTTGTGGAGGGCGTTCTTGTGATCCTGGGTTTCCATGTCTATGAAGTCCACAATCACTATTCCTCCCATATCGCGGAGCCTTAACTGGCGCGCTATTTCCTCTGCGGCTATCTTGTTTACCTCGAAGGAGTTTTCCTCCTGGTCCGAGGTTTTGGTGCGGATACCGCTGTTTACGTCTATGACGTTAAGCGCCTCTGTGGTTTCAATTACCAGGTATGCGCCCTGTCTCATGGGTACCACCTTCCCGAAGGAGCCCTTGATTTGCCTTGTGACCTCAAAATGGTCAAAGATGGGCTGCTTGCCTTCATAGAGGTGAACTATCTTCTCCTGCTCCGGGGATATCAGTGATACATATTTGCGGGTTTCTTCGGCCACACGTTCGTCGTTGATCCAGATATTGGAGAACGAGTCGTTGAGAAGGTCCCGGAGGACCGTTGTGGTTTTGCTGTATTCCGTAAATAGGAGCTGGACGGTTTTGGACGCGGCAATCTTCTTCCAGGAACTTTCCCATTTCTCTATGAGGGACTCGGTCTCGCCGACAAGCGTGGCTGCGTTTTTGCCCTCTGCGGCGGTGCGGATGATTGCACCGTAGTTTTTGGGGAGAATGCTCCCGACCAGTGTCTCAAGTCTACGTTTCTCTTCCTTCGAGGCAATCTTCTGGGAGACTGACACTTTTGATGCGAAGGGGAGAAGTACTATGTTTCTTCCTGCCAATGAAATTTCCGCGGTAAGCCGAGACCCTTTTGTGGATATGGGTTCCTTGACAATCTGGGCTATTATCATCTGCCCCGGCCTGAGGTATTCCTCAATTCGGCCTTCCTTGGGGAGAGGATCTCCAGTCTTGATTCCGGAGTACAGGTCCTTGAGATTGGTGTTCTGGTTGGATTCCCGTACAAATTGGTCGAAGGCGTTGAAATAAAGCCCAAGGTCCAGGTAATGGATGAAGGCCTCTTTTTTGTCGCCGATATCCACGAAGGCAGCGTTGAGGTTGGGGAGGATCTTCTTCACCTTTCCAAGGTGAACGTCTCCAACCGTAAACTTGTTCCCAACGCTGGACTCGGTTGAGTACTCTATCAGCCGGTGATTCTCCATCAGGGCGATATGTACGTCCGTTGACGCGACGTCAACAATCAAATCCTTGTCCGGTTTGGTTTGACCTTCCATTTGGAAATTACTATGGTTTAAAACAAGGGCCCGCGAATCACTCCGTTAGGCCCTTTACTTTGAAAGAAGTAACTTACTTCTTCTTGTGGCGATTCTTGCGCAAACGCTTTTTACGCTTGTGCGTTGCCATCTTGTGCCGTTTATGCTTTTTACCGTTAGGCATAATAAAATGGTTGTTTAAAAATTATTTCTCTTTAACTGCATTAACGAAAGTCTTTGCAGGCTTGAAAGCAGGAATGTCGTGGGCGGGGATGGTCATGGTAGTTTTGCGGGTGATGTTGCGTGCTGCCTTCTGGGCGCGGTGCTTGATGATGAAGCTGCCGAAGCCGCGAAGATACACGGGGTTACCTGCAATAAGAGACTCTTTTACAACATCTGTAAAGTTCTCAATGACAGCCAAAACCGTTGTCTTTTCAATTCCTGTAGCCTTTGCTACTTCGTTTACAATCTCTGCTTTAGTCATAGTTATTAAGTTTTAATTAAGGAACCCTTAAGAAAATCTCCGCAAAAGTAGGTGTTTTTTTCTAAAAATCAAAATGATACCTGAAAAAATCGCATTGGCACGGAGATTGACCATATATATACCATTAATATTATATGACATTTTGGCAGTTGATATGAAAATACAAGATATGCTAAGCGCCGCGCAAGGTGTGGAAGTGAACATCATGCCGGTTGTGGGTGACGCCGGCTCACTGAATTTCAATCCCGCGGAAATCCCTCCGTCAATCCCCCTGTTGCCACTGAGGAACGCCATCGTGTTCCCCGGAACGGTGTTTCCTGTAACCGTAGGAAGGGAAAAGTCAATCAAGCTTGTAGAGGCGGTGGAGTCCGGCAGCGGCTGGCTTGCGGCAGTCCCCCAGATGGACGTTGCCGTGGAAGAGCCCACCGAAAGCGACCTTGCACCCCGCGGCACCGTCTGCAAGCTCATCAAGACCCTGGAGATGCCAGACGGCACGGTGACGGCAATCCTTCAGGGCGCATCCCTGTGCCGTGTGGAAGAGGTTGTCAGCTACGACCCCTACATCACCGCCCGCATAACCTGCATCGAAGAATTCGTCCCCCAGGATGCCGATGAAAAAGAGCTTCACGTGCTCTCCGAATCCCTCAAGGAAAAATCGGCCACAATTGTAAAGACCTCTTCATTTGCACCCAAGGAGGCCGTGGGGGCCCTGAGGAGCATTGACAACTTCCATTTCCTGGTGAACTTCATAGCCACCACCATAGAAACCGAGAACTTCTCTGAAAGGGCTGCCCTGCTGGATACGGAGGACATCTACATCAGGGGCCTCAACCTCCTGAAGGTGCTTGACACCCAGATCCAGCTCATCCAGATAAAGCAGGAGATAAACCAGAAGGTAAAAACCGATATTGACCAGCAGCAGAGGGAGTACTACCTCAACAACCAGCTGCGCACCATCCAGGAAGAACTTGGCATGGACGAAGGCGAGGAAATGGAGAAGATGCGCAAGCGGGCCGATGAAAAGAAGTGGTCCAAGGAGGTGAGAGCCATCTTCGACAAAGAGATGAACCGCCTGGAAAAATTCAACCCCACTTCCCCGGACTACTCCATCCAGCTCAACTTCCTGCAGTTCATGCTGGACCTCCCCTGGGGAGAGATGTCCGACGACAACCTTGACCTAGGAAACGCCCAGAACGTGCTTGACGAAGACCATTTCGGCCTTGATGAGGTAAAAGAGCGCATCATAGAGTACCTTGCCGTGCTCAAGCTCAAAGGCAACATGAAATCCCCCATCCTTTGCCTGTGGGGCCCTCCCGGAGTTGGAAAAACCTCCCTTGGAAAGTCCGTGGCAAGGGCTCTTGGCCGAAAATACATCCGCATCTCACTTGGCGGCATGCACGACGAAGCCGAAATCCGCGGTCACCGCAAGACCTATGTTGGTGCGCTTCCGGGCCGAATCCTGAGCGGCATCCAAAGGGCCGGAACCTCCAACCCCGTGATTGTGCTGGACGAGATTGACAAACTGTCACAGGATTTCAAGGGAGACCCTTCAAGCGCCCTTCTGGAAGCCCTTGACCCCGAGCAAAACAGCACCTTCCACGACAACTACCTGGACAT
>DGXO01000046.1:4770-16828 GCA_002395605.1 Bacteroidales bacterium UBA4230 | reverse complement strand
AGGGACCGTATGGAAATGATCAACGTCTCAGGTTATCTTGCCGAAGAAAAACTCCAGATCGCCCGCCGCTACCTTCTGCCCAAACAGCTCCAGGAGCACGGCCTGAAGGCCGACGAACTTGAAATAACGGACGAAGCCCTTGCCGAAATAGTAGACAGGTACACCCACGAAAGCGGCGTCCGCGGCCTTGAAAAGCAGATTGCAAAGATAGCCCGCGTCACGGCCAAGAAGATTGCCCTTGGGCAGGAGTTCCCCCGCGTAATAGAGCCCTCACACCTGAGGGAATACCTGGGCCTTCCCACCTCATTCCACGACGATGTCAAGGGTAATGAAGGCGCCGGTGTAGTGACAGGCCTTGCCTGGACCGAAATGGGCGGAGAGATTCTCTTTGTGGAGAGCCAGGTCTCTGAAGGAAAGGGCAACCTTTCCATGACCGGAAACCTTGGAGACGTAATGAAAGAGAGCGCCCAGATAGCCTGGCAGTACATCAAGGCCCACCCGGAGCTTGCCGGAACCACCACCGCGGAGTTCATGAAGAAGGACATCCACGTCCATGTTCCCGAGGGAGCAGTGCCGAAGGACGGGCCATCGGCCGGCATCACCCTTGTGAGTTCCATGGTTTCAGCCCTCCGCGGCCAAGCCCCTAAACAGGGCTATGCCATGACCGGAGAAATGACCCTGAGAGGCCGTGTACTCCCCGTTGGCGGCATCAAGGAGAAAATCCTTGCGGCCAAGCGCGCGGGCGTACATACCATAATTATTTCCGAGGAAAACAAAAAAGATGTTGAAGATATAAAGGAAATTTACATAAAAGGTCTTACCTTTGTCTATGTGAAGACTATTGCCGATGTAATTGCGGCAATCTTTTAGACAATGGACGTAAAGATAGAACAAAGCTGGAAAAGCGCACTTGCAGAGGAGTTCGGGAAACCGTACTTTGAGTCCTTGGTGCGCTTTCTTCATGCCCAAAAGGCTGCCGGAAAGGTAATCTATCCGCCCGGAAGCCTCATCTTCAACGCCTTCAACCTCACTCCCCTGCCGGATGTAAAGGTGGTCATAATCGGCCAGGACCCTTATCACGGGCCCGGACAGGCCATGGGGCTTTCTTTCTCCGTTCCGGACGGCATTCCCGCTCCCCCGTCCCTGAAGAATATCTTCCATGAAATTGAGACGGACCTTGGCGTCAAGATGAGCGGCAGGCCGAATCTTGAAGCCTGGGCACGCCAGGGGGTGTTGCTCCTCAATAGCGTCCTCACCGTGGAGGCAGGGCAGCCAACCTCCCACAGCCGCATTGGATGGATGGAGTTCACAGACGCCGTAATCCGCACGCTTTCAGAGCGTCGGAACGGGCTTGTGTTCCTTTTGTGGGGAAGGTTCGCCCAGGAAAAGCAGGCCCTCATAGACACCTCCAAGCACTACGTCCTTACGGCGGCGCATCCATCTCCCCTGGCCCGCGGGGCCTTCTTCGGCTGCAGGCATTTCTCACGCACTAACCAGATACTTGTTTCAGAGGGCCTTGAGCCCATACAATGGCAACTATGAACCGCATAGCACTATTCCCCGGATCCTTCGACCCCTTCACCGCAGGTCACCTCAACATCCTCATGCGCGCGCTCACAATGTTCGATGAAGTTGTGGTGGCAGTTGGCATAAACCAGGACAAACGCGGCTTTTTTGAGATGCAAAAGAGGCTGGATATTATTGGTCAGGCAACGGCCGGTATCAAGGGCGTGTCCGTGATTCAGTACGACACCCTTACCGTGGATTTGTGCAAGAAGCTTGGAATCAATCACATAGTCAGGGGCGTCCGCAACATGATAGACTTTGAGACGGAGCGTTCCATCGCAGACGCCAACCGCCGTCTGGCCCCTGAAATAGAGACAATAATAATCCCTACGGCGCAGGAGTTTGCGCACATCTCATCTTCGGCCGTGAGGGATATCCTAAAACATGGCGGAGACTATTCCGCCTTTATTCCCAAGGGGGTGAAGCTATGAAAAAGCTGGTTCTTTTCTTTTTAGGCGTTCTTCTTTGCACCGGCGCTTTTGCCCAGAAGGATTCCTATCCGGAACTCGGGGCAAAGCTTGAGCAGTATTTCGCTGCCCTTGCCGGAGAGCCTGCGGCCGTGCAGAACTCCGAATGCGACTTCCTCATCGAATCCTGCCAGGATTCCCTTGTGAGGCAGTATGTCGCGCTTAAGATCTACGACCATTACCTGAAGTCCAAGATCATGGGCGACGACGCCGTGGCGGTGCACATTGCCCAAAAATGGCTTGTTTCCGGGAAGGTTCCCATGAACTCTGAGGAAGACCTCAGGAACGCCGACATCTACGTTACGTTCAACAAGTCTTCGCTCATAGGGTCCAAGGCCCCGGAGGCCGTTCTCAAAGACCGTTCGGGCGCCACCGTCCGCGTTCCCGTCAAGGGAGAGTACACGGTGCTATATTTCTATGCACCGGACTGCGCCACCTGCAAGGCCGAAACAAAGGCTCTCCAGACACTTATAGATTCAGGTGAGTACCCTTTCAAGCTGGTTGCCGTAAACGTGAACGACCCCGGCGATGACGAAATGTGGCAGATGAATTACGGGGTTCTCAAAACGCCGTGGATGTTCCTCATCGGCCCTTCCGGGAATATCATAGGGCGTGGCCTTGACACTCCGGCGCTGAAGATTCTCCTTGCGCGGGAGTTCTCTTCCGGGAAATACACCTACGGCTCAGACCTCCAGATGGAGCGTTATACCCAGCTCTTCAGCGCCTACGGGGACACCCTGAAGGTTTCAGATGTGCTTGACGTAGCCGATTACCTTGCCGCACGCACCTTCGGCGAAGGAGACATAGATTCTTTCAAGCAGGTGGAGGGAGACCTTCTGTACTACCTCTCGCAGCAGTATACTGAGCCTTACAGGGATGCAATCATCCCGTTCACAGAGAAATACCTTGGGGTAAAGGATGTCTGGACTTCGGCCGCAGATACCGCCAACGTGCTTTCCTTTGGGAAATTCCTAACTGAACTTGTCTCACGCACTCCTGTTGGGACCCGTATCCCGGATCTCAAGGTCCCCGGCACCCTCCGCCGCAAAAAATGCCTGTTTGCAAAGGAGTCCAAGGAAGGCGTGTTTCCCCTTCGGAAACTCCGCGGAAAACCCGGATATGTGGTGTTCTACACCGGCGGCTGCTCTTCGTGCACCAAGACCTTGGATGAAGTTTCGGCCGTTATTGCCTCCCAAAAACGCGCGCGGGTGCTTCTTGTGGACATGGACGCCATCATGGCCGATGACCCTGCGCTGGCCGAAACCCTTCTCGAGACCTTCGACCTAACGGCAATGCCGTTTGTGCTGGAGCTGGACCGGAAAGGATACATTACCCACAGGTATGTGGATTTAAGCAAATTGTGAGATGCCGCGCCGAAAGAAAATACCGGGCGTGGATCCCGAGTACCTCATAAAGCAGAAACAGATGCTGCTGCGCCGCAACCGCCACGTACTGCTTTTCAACGATTCGGAAATGGCAGCAATTGACGAATACTGTTCCCGTTTCGGCGTCCACTCACGCAGCGCCCTGTTCCGGGAAGCCATCATGACAAAAGTGCTCTCAGAGCTTGAGGAAAACCACCCTACTTTGTTCTAGATATATTGTTTTGCAAAACATGGACAACTACAGGCAAATAGACCTTTCGGCCTGGACAAAAACAGGCGAAGGCGGTAATGGCGTCACCTATGAGAACCCGGAGCAGCCGGATGTCCTTCTGAAGGTTAACAAGGCTGGGCTCAATAACCTTGAAACGGTCAAAAGCGAGTTTGACCTGTCCACTTCCGTGGCGGCCCTTGGCGTAAGTACGCCCGGGATGAAGGAGATTGTACGTGTCGGAGACGCCTACGCCACCATCATGGAGCGCATCAAAGACAAGAAGTCCATCTTCCGTATCTGTCACGATGAACCGGAGCGCATAGAGGAGATGGCACGGCTTTTCTGCAAGCTTGGAAAAGAGCTGTGGGCTACGCCATGCAATGCTTCGGCATTTCCCGCCCGAAAGAAAACGGCGCTGGAAGGGCTGAAGGCATCCAGCTATTTCGGCAAAAAGAATATTGAGATTCTCAGGGCCTTCATTGCGTCCGTGCCGGAGGGTACAGGCTGCGTACACGGAGACTTCCACCCCGGGAATGTAATAGTGTCCGGAGACAAGTATTACTGGATAGACCTTGGACGGTTCTCTTGGGGGAATCCCATGTTCGATATTGGCCACCTTTATTTGTCATGCGTTGTGTACGCTTCCCAAAAACAGGCCCAGAACATCTTCCACATGGATAAAAAGCAACTTAACCTCTTCTGGGACGCCTTTGCAAAGGCCTATACCGGAAAGGAGGACCATACCGAATTCGACCGTGAGGCCGCCCGGTTTGGTGCCGCAGACCTTGCCGTGAGGGCTTATTACCAAAAAGGCTCAATCCTGCATAAGATATTTTTCAAGATACAAATGGGAAGGCTCATCAAGTATTTTCATTTCCAGAAAAAGTAGTATCTTTGCAGTCCGGAATTGAACTGTGGTGTAATGGTAGCACTAGGGATTTTGGTTCCCTCAGTCAGCGTTCGAATCGCTGCAGTTCAACAAAAAAAGACTCCTCTGCGGAGTCTTTTTTTGTTAATATATCGGACGGCGTGGCCGGAAGATGGCAGCGGCGGCAAGAAGGAGGAAGAGGAACACGGAAACGCGGCCCACTATGTCTCCGTAACGCACAAAGAAGGTTTCATCGTCAAGAAGTTTGACTTCACCGGAAAGGACGGCCTGCTGCCACCAGGGAGTGCGGCACAGAACGCGGCCGCAGGGGTCTATGACAGCGCTGATGCCGGTATTTCCGCAGCGGGCAATGTACCGGCGGGTTTCAATTGCGCGAAGGCGGCTGTAAGAGAAATGCTGCCTGTAACCGGGGGTGTTGCCCCACCAGGCGTCATTGGTTATAACGGCAAGAAGCCGGGCACCCTTCCGCACATATCCGGTGCAGTATTCCCCATAGACAGATTCATAGCAGATTGCTGTGCCGATGGGAACAGTCTCGTCCCCGGCCATCATGTGAAGACAGGAGATGTCCTTCTGCCCAACGCATTTCCCCATGAGATTACCGCCCAAAAGATTCTCAAGCGGTACAAAAACCTTGGGATAAGGAGTCAGTTCCGTGCCCACCACAAGCTTTGATTTATGGAACACCTCATACCTTCCGGTAGTGTCCGTAATGATGGCGCTGTTACGGCTTGTCAGCCACACGTGCCGCCCGTCCGGATTGTCTCCGCGCTTGTATGCAAGAAGTGAAGGAGCGGAATAAGAGACGTTTACATCATAGGCCGAAGCCCCAAAGAGGAAGGTGGCATCAGGGTGCTCTTCAAGCCACTCCTGATAACATATAAAGCTTTTTTGCCCCCTCACGTTGTCCAGCATGAAGTAGCCGGTGAATGTCTCGGGGGCAAGTACAAGACAAGGCTCATTCGGCACTCCGACGCTGTCCAGAAGATGCAGAAGACGGGCATCCTGCTGCTCCTGGGTAAGAGATCCGAACTTCTCATAGGGATCCAGATTTGGCTGACCGGCCATTACCCGGAGTGACGGAGCGTCGGAAGGGTCCTGATACCTCAGGCAGGCCGACCATACCATGGGCCCGAAAACTGCAATAACCAGCCCAGAGAACGCGGCAACGCGCGCTTTGGCATTCCAACTTCCCATTCGGCCATTGGAAAGAGCCACCATTATTCCAAAGATGGCAAGGTTGGAAACCAGCACCCAAAGGGAACCGCCAAGGTGTCCAAGCACAGAGTACCACTGCACAAGGCCCGTGGTATCGGCAAAGGCATTTCCAAGCACCAGCCAAGGCCAGGAAATCTGGGCCGAAGTAAGGTAAAACCTTTCCCAGGCCAGCCAGGCCGATGCAAAATAAATATATGGAAGGACACCGGAAGTGCGGCGTTTTACCCATCGGAAACTTTCAAAGATAACGCTCATCTGGACGGCGTTGGCAAGGACGGCAAACACAGCCCCGCCAACGGTGGCGCCGGCAACCCACCAAGTTGTTACCGCATTCCACAGGACAAATGCAAGGTAATGCCACCAGAAAAACCGGCGGGTTTTCCACTCCGTGGCCAGCCTTTCCATGATGAGCAGCGGCACAAAGCCCACAAGGACCGTCCAGCCCATATGCGGAACCAGCCAGGGAAGGCTCATAAGGAGCATGAATACCAGGGAAAGGACAAGGAATATGGTGGAATGCTTTTTCATGTCAAGCAAAGTTATGAATTATTTTCGTAAATTTGCGAGTTAAACAGCACAAACTATGGCTCTCAAAGATAACTGGATAGCGAAAAACCTCATTGGGGCAGTTGTATTCTTTGTACTTCTCATTGCCGGCGCCTCTGTAGGTCTCAACCTTATCACCCGTCACGGAAAAACCGTGAAGGCACCAGATTTCACAAATTTGAGCGTACAGGAAGCCCAGGCTCTGGCCAGTGAGGCCGGTGTAGGCGTGAAAGTGGTGGATTCCGTGTTTGTGAAACGCCTCCAGGGCGGTGTTGTCTACAGGCAGAATCCCAAGGCCGGGTCAAACGTCAAGAAAGGCCGAAGCATATTCCTCACCATCAATTCAGTGGTGCCCCGCAAGGTTGTGATGCCAAATCTCTACGGTTATTCCGTAACCCAGGCCCGTTCAGAACTCAAGAACCGCGGGCTCAACCTTGGAAAACTCACATATGTCAAGGATATAGCCACAAACACCGTTTTGGGACAGTACTGCGGCGGCCGGGAACTTGTGGCCGGAGACCTTGTGGTAAACGGGTCGGACATAGACCTTAAGGTGGGAGTGGGCTCAGAGGAGAACACAACCGTAGTTCCTCGCGTTATCGGCATGAAATACGTCAGTGCCGTAGATGCCATCCAGGACCGTTTCCTAAACACGGGAAAGGTTAGTTTTGACCAGGACATCAAAACCTACACAGACTCCGTAAACGCAGTGGTTTACAAACAGGACGCCGCCGGTGTCACCAAGAACCTTGGCGCCCCCGTGAACATCTACCTCACCCTTGACAAGTCCAAACTCCCGGCAGAATGAGTGACTGGAATGAGATTGCCGGTCAAGCCGGCAATGACGCACAAACCGGTCCTGACCAGGACGTCATGCCCGGCACTGACCGGGCATCTTCGGACGAGATGTTCGAACACTTCCGGATTGTGGCGGACAAAGGCCAGGAGCCAATACGCATAGACAAATTCATCGCTTCGCATCAGGAAGACACTTCACGCAACAGGGTTCAGCAGGCCATAAAACTTGGTTATGTGCTGGTCAATGACAAGCCCGTGAAGGCAAATTACATTGTCCGGCCATGTGACATCGTGAAGTTTGTGATGCCCTACGAGCGCAGGGGCACGGAAATAATCCCGGAGAATATCCCGCTTGACATTACCTATGAAGATGACGATGTCCTGGTGGTGAACAAGCCCGCCGGAATGGTGGTTCATCCGGGCCACGGGAATTACAACGGCACCCTTGTAAACGCCCTTGCATACTATCTGCACCTTAGTCCGGACGTTGAGGACGAGCGCATGGGAGTGCTTGTGCACCGCATAGACAAAGATACCAGCGGGCTTCTGGTCATTGCCAAAAACCCTCAGGCGCAGCTTAATCTGGCCGACCAATTCTTTGTCCACTCCATAGACCGCATATACACCGCCGTGGTATGGGGCAATATCCAGGAAGACGAAGGTACCATTGAGGGAACTATCGGCCGGGACCCCAACGACCGCCTCCGCTTCCGCGTTTACGACGACCCCGAAAAGGGAAAATGGGCCGTAACCCATTGGAGAGTCCTTGAACGCTACGGCTTTGTCACCGTTGTGGAATGTAAGCTTGAGACCGGCCGCACGCATCAGATTCGCGTGCACATGAGTTCCATCGGCCATCCCCTGTTCAACGATGAAAGATACGGCGGCTCCGAAATACGCCAGGGCACCATCTACGCCAAGTACAAGCAGTTTATCCAGAATTGCTTTACGCTCTGTCCCCGCCAGGCTCTCCACGCCCGCACACTTGGCTTCACTCATCCCACAACCGGGCAGCGCCTACATTTTGAGGCCCCGCTCCCGGAGGATATGCAGGCCCTGATCTCCAAGTGGAAAAACTACATGGCTGCTAAATAACTATCGCTCAGCACTTTACACATATTCGGGTGCACCTGCAGGTGCACCCGAATATCAGCAAATGCCTATAAATCAAACTGTTATGCACCAAGGCTCAGAACGGACGTCTGCCGCCGGGGCCGCCGCCCATACGGCCGCGCATCTGCTCTCCGGCCTTGCCGAAGTTGCCGAAGCGCCAGGTGAAGGACAGCATGATGTATCGGCCCAGAGTATTGTTGCGCACTTCCTCATGGTAGTTGGCGGTATCCGTGACGGTGAGGTTCTTGGCCTGGTCAAGGATGTCATAGGCCCTGAGGGATATGGTTCCGCGACGCTTGAATACCTGCTGGGAAATGGATGCGTTCCACACAAACTCTGACGGCTGCTCCGTAGTGTAACCGCGATACCAGTTGTAGTTGGCGTCTGTGCTCACCTCAAAGCCGCTCTGACCAACGGTCCATTTGAAGGAACCGCTCACCTGATTTGCCCAAGTGGCATCAACCGCGGCGTTGACGGTGTACCAGGGCTTGGACATGCGCGTGCGGCCACCCACTATTACCTCAACATCGTCTGAGCGGTAAGTTGCGCGAAGACGCTCCGTGAAACCAAGGCTGCGGGTGGTATTGTCAAGGAAATCACTGTTCCAGTCACTGTTCATCTTGCCGTTGGCGTCAAAGTAGTGGTCATGGAAAGCACTGTATGCAAATTCGGCCTTGTCCTCGTCGTAATAAGGAGTCATGTTCAGAGAGGCCGCTCCAATGTAGCTGCCGCTCTTGGAGTATGTGAGGCGCAGCATATTGGAAATGGAGAAATTGCTCTTGGCAATAGGCGCATTGATCATAAGGCGCATATTGCCGCTGAAGGAATCCTGGCCATTGACCGGCAGGGAGAATGTGCGTCCCGCAACATCGTACCAAATGGCGCTCACTATAGGGCTCTGGGTGTAATTGCCTTCAAGGTGAAGACGCATGGTAAAGAAGGTCTTCTTGTTGGAGTACTCCAGGTCACTGCGGAGGCCGTGGTTGAAATATGGCGTAAGGTACGGGTTACCAAGGGAAACCGACAGCGGATTGCTGTTGTCGGCCACGGGCATGAGCTGTGAAGTGGACGGCTGGGATGAACGCCCGAAGTAGAACAGGCGTACATTGGAATTCTCAGTGAAGTCGTAGAACAGCATGGCGCGCGGAGCCACGTTCCAGATGACACCGGGATTGTACTCGCGGTCGTTGGTCTCGTTGTAGGTGCTTGTGGGAATGACGCCGGCACCAAGCTGGGCACGCAGTTTGTCGTTCTGGTACATGAACGCCAGGCCGATATTGTGCGTCAGGGACCTGTTGAGGATGCTGTTGGAGTAGGTGTCGTCCTTGGTTTCCCCGGGCATCAGGTAAGTCATAGGGTCCGTGGCTGCACGGAGAGCCTCAAACGTGCCGAACTCCGGAATATAGTCGTAAGGAGTGGCGCTGTTGAAGACATCCTTCACCGATGTGGACTGGGAGAAGTTGATGTTGTAGCTCCCCTCAAGGTAGAAGTTGTTGCCGAGAGGCTCCGTATACACCAGACGGCCTCCCACGGCGCGGGTGCGTGACTCCTGGGCAATACGCTGGTTCACAAAAGTGCTACCGGTAGGATCCACGCTTTCATCGGCGCCGAAAAGCGTATTGGTGATGGACTGGTTGTAGCCTCCAAGAGTGTTGTTGGAGATATTCCAGTTCACGTTGAGGGATATTGTCCGGCCCGGGATTCCAAGCCTCTGACGAAGGAGGGCCCATCCCCTGGTCTGCCAGTTTTGATTGGCGCCGGTGTTGTTGGTGTAACCGTTATTTGTGCGGCCGATTGAACCGTCAAGTGCCTGTGTGCGGGTGTCAAACAGGGACTGCTGCAGGTAGTTTCCACGGCCGAAGTTGAACTGGGGCTCAATGAGGAGCGATGTGTTTTCCGAGAACTTGTGCTCCAACCTTATGCCGAAGCGGTGACCGTCCGTGAAACGGTTGCTGAAGCCGTCCGTGGAGGAGATTAGGGTGGTGCCGTCCGTGCGGTAAGTTTCCTTGTAGGTTTCTTCCAGCACATCCGTCACCGTACCGTTGTAAAGGTAGTTGGCGCCAAGTTCCATCTTCTTGTCGAAGAGGTCCCACACGCCGTTGGCACCGCCCATCCAGGACGTTATTATGCCGTTGGAGTTGCCCCAGCCGCCGGTGCCGCGGCCCATGCCGCCTCCGCCGCCCATCATGGAGTTCATCATGGAACCGGCAAGGTCATTGAAACCGCGGTTGTTGGTATTGTTGGCGTTGGCAATCACGCTTATCTGACTGTCATCGGAAAAACGGCCGCCCATGAAGGCTCCCTGCCAGCGGATATGGTCCTTTACCGGAGTGTACTCACCGGACGAAGGGAGGTCGTAGCCGCCGCCCGCCATGGCGTTACCAAACACGCCGTTCATCATGCCGGGCCTCACGCTGAGGTCTATCACGGTTTCGTCATTGCCGTCATCGATGCCGGTGAATTCGGCCTGCTCGCTCTTCTTTTTCACCACCTTCACCTTGTCTACAAGCTTGGCGGGGATGTTCTTGGACGCAAGCTGGGGGTCATCCAGGAAGAAGGTTTTTCCGCCGATTGTGATTTTGGTTATGGTTTCTCCGTTGGCGGTGATGGTACCGTTTTCATCCACCTCAATTCCGGGAAGCTTCTTCAGGAGGTCCTCAAGGACGTTGTCGTCTGAAATCTTATATGATGAGGCATTATATTCTATGGTATCCTTCTTCACTATGATGGGGTTACCCGTTGCCGAAACCGACGCAGCATCCAGCACCTGCGTATCCTGCTCCATCTTGATGGTGCCGAGATCAGTGTCCTGTTTTACCTCCAAAGCCTTTTCATAGGTCACATATCCCATGATTTCGGCCCTGAGGGTATATTTCCCGGCACGGAGTTTTTCCACCACTCCGTTTCCGTCACTGTCTGTGAGGGCGTACTTTGCCTGGCCCTTTTCAGGCGTGGCCGAAACTGTGGCAAAGCCCACGGGCTCACCGTTTGAGGCATCCTGCAATTTGAGGGTAATCTTGTAGTTCTGGGCAAAGAGGGTCCCTGCCACCATAAGGGCTGCTAATACAGCTAACAATCTTCTAACCATAAGTTTACAATACACGGTCCGGATTTTCTTTCAAAAATCGTTCCCAACCTCCTTTGCCGGCGGAAGTCTTTACCGGTGAAGTAGTTTCATAGTGGTGGCAAAGGGCAATTGCAAGGGCGTCCGTTGCATCCAGATGCCGGGATTCAAGTTTTACGTCAAGGGTTTTTTCCAGCATCATCTGCACCTGTTCCTTGGAAGCGGCGCCGTTGCCCACAATGGCTTCCTTGGCCTTTCTGGGGGCGTATTCCGTAACGGACTGCACGCCGTATTCAAGGGCTGCAATCATGGCCGCACCCTGGGCGCGCCCAAGTTTGAGGATAACCTGCGCATTCTTGCCGTAGAACGGAGACTCAATGGCAAGTTCCGTGGGGCCATAACTTTTGCAAACCTCTGAAATGCAGTCGTATATAGCCTTGAGCTTTACATAGGCATCCTTTTCCTTGCGGATATCCAGGACACCCATGTCCACATACTCGGCCTTTTTGCCTACGCTTTTGATTACGCCGAACCCCAGCAGCTGGGTGCCGGGGTCTATGCCGAGTATGATGCGCTCCGTTTCCATTGCGGCGCAAAGTTACAAAAAATGTTACAAAGGCCGAAAAGAATGTTTCCATTGCAACATTTGAAACAAAGAATGTAACATCTGTTCCAGCCGGAGAAATCCTTATACCTTATATTTGCAAGCGGTCCCAAAGACCCCCACAAGGAACTACTTAACCAATATTATATGTTCAAACTAAAGTCATTCTTAGTAACGGCCCTCATGCTGGCCGGGCT
>DGXO01000046.1:0-4614 GCA_002395605.1 Bacteroidales bacterium UBA4230 | reverse complement strand
GGTACCACAAACGGTACCACAACGGACTATGACGGAAACTTTGTCCTTACAGTAAGCAAAGGTGCCGTCATAGAGTTTTCATCAATCGGTTACGTAACTGTTGAAATGCCCGCTTCAGAGCACATGGAGATTGTCATGGATGAGGACTCCCAGATGCTTGAGGAAGTAGTTGTCACAGGTTACACCGTCCAGCGCAAGGCCGACCTCACCGGTGCCATCTCTACGGTAAACACCGAAGACCTTGCAAAGCAAAATGAAAATAACCCTGTCAAAGCCCTCCAGGGACGTGTTCCCGGCATGAATATCAGTGCCGATGGTTCACCCTCCGGAGCTGCCACCGTACGTATCCGCGGTATCGGCACCCTCAATGACAACGATCCTCTATACATCATTGACGGAGTGCCCACCAAAGCCGGCATGCATGAGCTCAACGGAAACGACATCGAGTCCATCCAGGTCCTGAAGGATGCCGCATCGGCCTCCATCTACGGTTCCCGTGCTGCGAACGGCGTCATCATCATCACAACCAAGGGCGGCAAGGACGGCAAGATCAAAGTTGACTTTGATGCAAGCGTATCCGCCCAGAGTTATGTAAACCGCATGCAGGTACTCAATGCCGAAGAATTTGGCCGCGTCATGTGGCAGGGTTACGTCAACGACGGCCTGAACCCCAACATGAATGCACTCGGTTACATCTACGACTGGGGGTATGACGCCAACGGAGTTCCCGCCCTTCACAATGTCCGTATGAACAAGTATCTGGATGCCGCAGGAACCACTCCTGCCAGCGACACAGACTGGTTCAGGGAGACTACGCGCACCGGTCTCATCCAGCAGTATAATCTGTCACTGAGCAACGGCTCCGAGCGCGGCAGTTCCTTCTTCTCGCTGGGTTACTACAAGAACGACGGCATCATCAAATACTCAGACTTCGAGCGCCTGAGCGCACGTATGAATTCAGAGTATAAACTCCTCAAGATTGACGACAAGAACATCGTCACCATAGGAGAGCATTTCACCTTGAACCGGACCACCGAAGTCCAGGCTCCCGGCGGCTTCCTTGAAAATGTCCTGCAGTTCAACCCTTCCATTCCCGTTTACACAACTGACGGCGAATTTGCAGGCCCCGTAGGCGGATACGCAGACCGTGAAAATCCCCTCGCCCGCCTTACCAGAAACAAGGACAACCGCTACTACTATTGGAGAATGTTCGGAGACGCCTATCTGAATATCAACCCCCTGAAAGGTCTCAACTTCAAGACCACATTCGGTATCGACTACTCCCAGAAGATGCAGCGTATCTTCACATATCCCGTCACTGAAGGCACTGTTGCCACCACAACAAATGCCGTGGAGGCAAAACAGGAACACTGGTTAAAATGGATGTGGAACGCCCTGGCCACCTACAATCTGGAAATCGGCCAGCATCGCGCAGACTTCCTTCTTGGTACGGAAATCAACCGCGAGGACGATACCTGGTTCAGCGGCAAGGCCTATGACTTCGCAGTCCTCAATACAGATTATATGTGGCCCGACGCAGCCGTCGGTGAAGCCGAGGCCTATGGTAAGGGCGGCGGATTCACACTTGTATCCTTCTTTGGAAAGGCCAACTACAACTTTGCCGACCGCTATCTCGCAAGCGTTACCGTCCGTTATGACGGTTCAAGCCGTTTCGGCCGCAACAACCGCTACGGTCTGTTCCCTTCCGTTAGCCTTGGCTGGCGCATTGACAAGGAACGTTTTATGGAGAATGCAGACTGGCTGGAGAACCTCAAGCTGCGCGCCAGCTGGGGCCAGACCGGTAACCAGGAAATTGACAATATCGCCCGCTACACCATTTTCGAGAGCAATTATGGTGAGGCCGGATTCGGCGGCCAGAGCTACGGCACCAGCTATGATATTGCAGGTACCAACGGCGGCAGCACACTTGCCAGCGGCTTTAAACGCAACCAGTTGGGCAATGACAACCTCAAATGGGAAACCACCACTCAGACAAACATCGGCCTTGACTTCGGCCTGTTCAAGAGTGCACTCTACGGTTCATTCGAGGCATACTACAAAAAGACCACAGACATCCTTGTGTTCATGCCCGGTATCGGTGTGATGGGTGAAGGCTCTTCACAGTGGATCAACGCCGGTGAGATGGACAATAAGGGTCTGGAGTTCAACTTCGGATATCGCGGAGAGATTGGTGATTTCCAATATGACTTCGCAGGAAATATCGGCACATACAGCAATACGGTAACAAAGCTTCCTGAAACAATTGCAGCAAAAGGAACATTCGGCGGCAATGGAGTAGAAAGCGTCGTGGGACATCCTATGGGCGCACAGGTGGGCTACGTTTACGACGGTATCTTCAAGAGCCAGGACGAGATTGACAACCACGCTACACAGAATGGAGCCGGCCTTGGCCGTATCCGCTGGAAAGACCTCAACGATGACGGCGTCATCAACGAGAAAGACCAGAAGTGGATCTACTCCCCCGTTCCCGATTTCACCTGGGGTCTGAATATCTACCTCCAGTACAAGAACTTTGACCTCACCATGTTCTGGCAAGGTGTCCAGGGCGTGGATGTGATCAGCGACTTCAAGAAGCAAACCGATATCTGGAGCGGCCTCAACATCTCCAACCTCAACAAGGGACGCCGTATCCTGGATGCCTGGAGCCCTACCAACATGGCCTCCAACATCCCTGCGGTGAGCACCATGGACAACAACAACGAGAAACGTGTCTCCTCATATTTCGTGGAGAACGGTTCCTTCGCAAAGCTCCGCACCATCCAGATTGGTTATAACGTACCTAAGAGCGTCTGTGAAACCCTTCACATGGCACGCCTGAGGGCATATGTATCGGCCCAGAATCTCTTCACCATCAAGAGCGCGAATTTCACCGGCGTAGATCCCGAGAACCCCAACTTCGGCTATCCTATCCCGGTAAACGTGACCATGGGTATCAATGTGTCATTCTAAAGAGAGAATTATCATGAGAAAGTTTATTTCCATACTGTTTACAGGCATTGCCTGCTGCATGGTCCTTTCCTGCAACAAACTCCTCTCCGATCAGGTTCCTCAGGGCACCCTCAGTGACGAGCAGGTAAAGACCCCCGCCAACGCCGAAGCGATGGTGGTATCGGCCTATGCAATTTTCACGACAGCTGAAGACATCAACTCTTCCTTCTCCATGTGGAACTTCGACGTCCGTTCCGATGATGCCTACAAGGGCGGTAACGGAACATCCGACGGTGACGTATTCCACCAGCTGGAAGTCCAGCAGGGCGTCCTCACCACCAACTGGAACATCAACGACATGTGGGTGCGGCTCTACAACAGTCTCTCCCGCGTGAACAGCGCCATCGCCCTTCTTGAAGAATGCGACGACTCCTTTGCAATGAAAGAACAGCGCATGGCCGAGATGAAGTTCCTGCGTGCCTACGCACACTTCCTTCTCAAACGCCTGTACAAGAATATTCCTTTTGTGACGGACACCCACCTCACTTATGATCAATACAATGAACTGTCCAACACACAGTACACAAACGACGAAGGCTGGCAGATAATTATCGACGACCTTAAAGACGCATTTGACGTCCTCCCGGAAGTCCAGGCCGATAAAGGCCGTCCCACAAAGGCTTCTGCAGCCGCTTTCCTCACCAAGGTATATCTTTATAAGGCATATCATCAGGACGATGTCAAGTCAAACAAGGTGACATCCATTGAGAAGGCCGACCTTGACAAGGTTATCGAATACTCCGACCCCAAGTATTACACCAATTATGGTCTGGAGAAGGATATTCACAACAACTTCCGTCCCGAAGAGATGTATGAGAACGGAATCGAGAGCCTATGGGCAATCCAGTACTCCCGTAATGACGGTTCTACATTCGGAAACCTCAACTGGAGTTACGGACTCATCGGCCCCGGAATCACCAATGTCACGGACGGAGCCTGCGACTTCTACAAGCCCAGCCAGAATCTTGTGAATGCTTTCCGCACCGGCGCAGACGGACTACCTTTCCTTGACGGGTTCAACGAAAAGGACTACGAACTGACTGTGGACAACGCAGACCCCCGTCTCTTCCTTACCGTAGGCATGCCCGGACTCCCCTACATGTTCAACAAGCAGTTCATCCAGGACCAGACTCAGCAGTACAGCCGCGGCAACGGTTTCTATGGATACTACATCAGCCTGAAGCAAAATGTTGACCCGGCTCTTGTTGGCGAATACCTTATAAAGGGCTCATACTGGGCATCATCCATGAACCGCATTGTGTTCCGTTATGCCGATGTCCTCCTGGAGCGCGCTGAAGCATATGCCCAACTTGGAGAAACCGACAAGGCCATTGCCCTTGTGAACGATATCCGTACACGTGCGAAGGGTTCAACCCAGATGTTCTCCGACTACCCTTCACGCTACGGAGTCAAGATTTACATGGCTGGCTACAACGGAACCTATGACAAGGAGACCGCCATCAAGATTGTAAAAATGGAACGACGCCTTGAGATGGGCATGGAATGCGAACGCTTCTTTGACCTTGTTCGCTGGGGCGATGCCGCAACAGTCCTCAACAAGTACTTCGCAGAGGAAGGCGACAACTGCGCCATCTATCTGTCGGC
>DGXO01000061.1 GCA_002395605.1 Bacteroidales bacterium UBA4230 | reverse complement strand
AGTATGATAACCTGATACGGTTTATAGATAGAATTACCATTCAGAACACTCTATGTCCGCAGGCTTCGCTTGAAATGACAGAGAAACGTCGCTCGAAATGACTACGCTTCGGCCCGGAATGAAAGAAGTTTCGGCCCGCTATAAAGAGATTTTATATGCCTCGGTGAAGGGGATGATTCCCATATTGGGGTAGTTGTTAAGCCACGCGTCTTCTGAGTGACTCAGGTCTATGACCTCCTGGGTAGAAAAAGAATCCAGCTTGGCGTTAATCTCCTTGAGCGTTTCAAGTTCCGCTTCAGAAAAAACGGATGCATCCGCCTTTTCAGTGGTGCTTAACAGTGATGCTTCATGACCACCCACAAAAAAGGACTGGCAAATCAAGCCCGGAACATGATCATAGATGGTGCTGAAATGAACCGGGACCGGACCATAATGAATTGCCTGGTACCTTAACCCGCTGATGGATTTCCCGTGACGCTTGAAGTGCAGGAAATCGGCATAGAACATTTTCTTGTTCAGTTTTGTGGGGAAAGTCTTCTCAGAAACAAGAAACTTCACCATTTCCTCCACTTTCCTGTGATTGAATTCCCCGAAACCATTGTTGATGGAGCGCTCTGTTCCAAGATAAAAAATGGAATCCTGGGAAGCAAGAGGATCTTCATCTCTACTGGAAACAATCAAGGTATAGACTTTTTGGAATTCTGATTGTTCATATAGGTCCCGGATCTCATTTAGAAGCTTTAATGTCACTTCTTTGCTCCTAAGGGCGGCAATGAGCCTGCCGTTGGAGTCTGAGGGAACCTGACCAGACTCATATTTTGCCCACTGGTTTACGCCAAAACCAAGTAATTTGCCTATCTGCGCATAATTAAGGCCATATCTGGTCCTGATAGCTTTAATTTCGTCGGGGAAAGGAATTCCGTGTTTGATTCTATACTGAGAATAGAGGTCGTTGAGAGTTGCATCATCTTGCTCTGATACCGTAAATATTTCTCCAGTATCCAGGCATTTATAGTATCTTGAATGAACAATATAATCCTCTCCGCGGAAAGTCATCTTTTCCGTGTCAAATACTTCTTCCACCGGACCGCCGGTAAAAGGACTCTTTGTCATGATCTCACTCATTTAAATGCATATTTAAGCGGATACTCCGCAAGGTGAAACGATATACATATAGTCTTGGAGGAAGGTTCTCCAATAGCAACCTTAATATAGACCTCCTTACCGTCAATCTCTTTGCCAAATACCCAAAGGTAATTTGAACTTCCCATCATCAACGACTCTAATGTCTCCACATAGTCATGAGCACAAAGGCTCTGGATTATAGAATCCCTCTGCGATGCAGTAATAGCCAATTGAGTAAGTGCCGCGATATTCTTGTCCCTGTTGAGATAGATTATTCCCCACGTTTTCAGTTTTGGCAGAAATCTTGCCAAAAACTGTCTGACATCTGCTTCACTCTTTTCCATCCCATTTTTTTGCAAAGATAACGATTAATTAATGAAAAGCAATGCTTAAAGTGAATGAACATACGATATTCACATTTTAAAGTTGAACACATCTGATATCTATGGAGCCTAATATGAATATGCGGAGCGTGGAGACAATTGACACAGTATCAGGCAATTATGCAAAATAGGGTGCTCGGTTTTGAGCACCCTATTTTGTGTAATACGTTGATAACGAGACGGTTACCCCCCCCCCACGCAGCAACATGAGATTTCTCGGCTCCGCCCTTCGGGCTTCGCTCGAAATGACAGGGGAACGTCGTTCGAAATGACAGGGAAACGCCCTGACAGGGAGACGGCGCTCGAAATGACAGAGAAAGCGCACCCAGAATGACAGGGTCTGGACAGGATTACCACTACAGCATGCAGGCCCAACCAAATTTGCGGGCAACTTCTTTCAGAAGGTTACGGTCCTTAACCGGGATAGTTACGGCAATGGTTTCACGTTGGTTTCGTCGTTCTGCAAGAGCTGCTGTATCCAGATTATACTGCGACTGGAGATTCATCCACATATCGGCAGGAATACCCAAAGCTTTTTCCAGGGAAAGCGCCATGTTCAAAGAGACGGAACGCTTCCCTGTGATGGTTTCACTTATGACCGAAGCCTTGACGCCTGTCATCTCTGAAAGCTGTTTCTGAGTTAGGCCTCTTGCCTTCAACTCATCCTTGATAAGTTCTCCAGGGTGAGTTGGTATGATAGGAGTCATTGCGTTGTTACTCATAATGTTTGGATATTTCTGTTATCAATGCATTCACAATTATTCCTTCGGCATCAGGTGATGTCTTAAATAAAAGGCGATACTGTAATGTAATCCATACTACATCTACACCTTCCAGATCTCCCTTCTTTTTTTCATAGTGCAGGGAGTTGATCTGAAACAAGGTCTCTACCCGGGAGGCAGCTCTCAAATAGTTTACCACCTTGACATAACGCTTTACCACATCTTTCGGCAAGCGTTTATACCGACTGTCGTTTGTCTGGCCTTTAAGGAACAACTCTTCCAGGGCCTTGTCTTCAAACTCTATATTCATAACTCCATGTTTGAAGACTTTGCAAAGGTAACAAGATTTAGCGAATTATTCGCAAATTTGCGAAAAATATCAGTTTCTGTTCCTGCTAACCAAACTTCTGAAAAGCAACATAAATCTGATGAAAACATAAAAAGCACAATAGTTTGTTAAACATACTGCACCCTTCACTGTGAAGAATGCCCGGCAACACTTAACATGCCGGGCTGCAATAATATGCAAATAATCCTGAATCGATCAATGGAAACGTATATTTTTTCTAAAATGTTTTTAAGGATTCCTGTGAAACAACAATTTTTTTATGCGGCGCGTGGAGACAATTGACATAGTATCAGGCAATTACACAAAATAGGGCGCTCGGTTTTGAGCACCCTATTTTATGTAATACGTTGATAACGAGATGGTTACCTCCACGCTGGCGGCAGGGAGGTTTCTCGGCTCCGCCCTTCGGGCTCCGCTCGAAATGACATGGCGCGTCCGCAATAACCACCCACAGTTATTCGCCCCGGGCACCAAAACGCCAAAACGATGCCCGGAACGGGACAAAAACACCACACCACATTACACCAGAACGGCAACTCTTGCATTTTATGGGGGTTTTTCATATCTTTGTAGAATCTCGCAAAGGGATTCGCCACATGAAAAGAACATTTTTTTGCATAATCTCGCTGCTTCTTGCCGCCACGCTTACCGCATCGGCACAGAAGAATCCGCTTAACATAGACCCCACTTGCTATGCCTTCTACACACGCGTAGAGGACCTTGTGGGCAAGGATGGCTTTGAGTCGGCCAACAAACTCCTGCTGGACGCCGCCGTCAAAACCGGAGACCGCAAGGCCGAAACCCTTCATTACGTGGAGGCACTCAAGAACCTCTCCATCCGCACCAGCACCCCGGAGAACGACCGCCTTGTAGAGGAAGCGCAGCAGAAACTCAAGGAGATAGCACGCAAATACGGTTACACCCAGTATTTCTACTACTCCTTCCAGATAGTCCAGAGCTACTACCTTGCAAACGGCCAGGAATACCGCACCCGTGACCTCATGGAGGAGATGCAGCAGACCGCTCTTCAGGAAGGCAACGCCTACGGCATGTGGATAGCAGACCGCTATCTTGCGTCCATGTACATAGACCAGAACGACTACGTGAGCGCAAAGCCCCACCTCCAGCAGGCCATAGGGCTTTACCACAGCACCACGGACCCTACCGTGAAGGCTCAGTCCCCCACCAGGCTGTATTGCGACCTCGCGGATACATATCCTATCGGCACAGACTCCGTGCGCCTTAACGTTGCCAAGGCCGTAACCCATGCACGGGAGCACCTTGACACCCTCCGCTGCCGTTATTACCAGGCTCGCCTGGCGGCACTTGACGGAGACAAGAAAGAATACCGGCGCCTTAGGGACATCTGCCTTGAAGACCCCCAGATTCTCCAGATGAGGCGTAATGCCCCGCTGTATTTCTCCCTCATCGACGCCGTGTTTGACGGAAGCATCCTTCAAAGGCAGGAAGAGATAGTGAATCTGCGCTCCATCCGCGAGATGAAGGTCATCGCCAACCTCTGCGAGAACCAGGGCTACAAAGATTTCGCCTTCGGTCTGGAAAAATCCCTTGTGGTGCGCCTTGAAAACGCCATCTCCACCAACAACCAGAGCCATCTCTCAGAACTTGACGTAACCATGGGAAAGGCCGCCCTCAGCGCAGACCTCCAGAGCAAGCAGGAGCTGATAAACCGCACCACCAACATCATTCTCGTCGCCATCATCCTGGCTCTTGCCGCATTCGGAATATTTGCATGGCGCCACGTACGGGAACTCCGTAAGGCCAACGAGAAAGTGAGGCTGGCCGATGCCGCCAAAACCCGCTTTGTCCAGAACATGAGCCACGAGGTCCGCACTCCCCTGAACGCCATCGTGGGCTTTTCCCAGCTTCTGGCGCTCCCTGACGGTACCCTGGACCCTTCAGAAAAGGACGAGTTCTCCAAGCATATCATCAACAACACCCAGATGCTCACCATGCTTCTGGACGACATTCTCAACGCCAGCGCAATGGACAGCGGCAACTACCGCATATCCTATGAGTCCGGAGAGAAGGACTTCATGGCACAGGCCGCAATTTCAAGCGCAGAGCACCGTCTGCAGCCCGGCGTTACCATGACCTATGAGCCCAAGGACCCCGAGCCCTTCACCTTCACCACGGACCCCCGCCGCGTGCAGCAGATCCTCATTAACCTTCTCACAAACGCCTGCAAGCACACCTCGGAAGGCTCCATAGTGCTCTCAAGTTCCCTCACGGAGCGCCCCGGTTACGTCACTTACGCCGTTACGGATACCGGCCCCGGCATTCCCCCGGAGGAGGCCGAAAGAATATTCGAGCGCTTCACCAAGCTCAACGAATTTGTTCAAGGAACAGGCCTGGGGCTTTCCATTTGCCGCGACATCGCCAGCCGCATGGGCGCCGACGTCTTCCTGGACACTTCCTACGCCGGCAAGGGCAGCCGTTTTGTTTTCCAGATTCCCGTAGAACCTGAGAAAAAATGAAGTACCATAAACTCATAGCCGCCATTATCCTTGGCATAGCCGCCGCCATTCCGTGCTTTGCCCAGGAAAACCCCTATGGCATTGACGCCCAGTGCTATGACTACTTCATGATGGCAGAAAGCCTGGTTGGTGACACCTCCAACAACGCCTTCGAGGTGGCAAACGACGCCCTCCTGAAACGTGCCATCGAGTGCTCAGATGAAAAAGCCCGCACAATCCATTATGTGGAGAATCTCAAGCGCACAATACGCATTGCGCGTGCCGGAACAAACCGTTTGGAAGAAAACCAGAAGGTGGAGGCCGCAAGGCAGGAGGTAATGAGAGTTTCCACCGAAACAGGCTACCCCCAGTACTTTTTCTACGCCTATGAGCTCACCCAGACCTACTACATAAACACCCGCCAGGAGGGCCATGCCCAGACTGTCCTGCAGGAGATGCTAAGGGTGTCGCAGGAAAGAAAGGATGAATACGGCCTGTGGCTTGGAGAACGGTTCATCGCAACCCTCTACCACAACCAGAACGACACAAAAAACGCCCGCAAATACTTCCTGGAGGCAATCCGCATCCACGACGAAGCCCACGACCCCACAATAAGGCGCCAGAGCATCACGCGGGCCTGCTGCGACCTTTCAGAGACCTACCCCGTAGGCTCGGATTCGGCCCGGCTCTTTATCCGTAAAGCCGGAGAAGGCGCCCGCATCCACCAGGACAGCCTCCGCTACTTCTACTACAGTTCCCAGTTGGCGGCCCTTGACGGAAAGAGGGAGCTTTATGCCCACTACCGGGACCTTTGCGTGTCCGATCCGGCCTTCATGAATGCCATGAGGACCACTCCGGAGTTCTTTGAATGCGTGGAGGGCATAATGGATGGCAGCATTACCCCGGATGCCTTCGACTCCAAGCTGCAGTACATGCAATATGTCCAGCAATTGGTTTTCCTTCGTGAGCTCGCCTTGAGGCAGCAGCGCTGGGACATTGCCGCCACGGCCGGCAACGGGGTTATCCAGAGCCTCTACAGCGCCATTTCCCGCATGAACGACATGCGCATAGAGGAGGTTTCGGCAGCACACGGAAACTATGAACTTTCCGCTCAGCTTGCCCGGCAGCAAAAGCGCACGCGCGTGGTTACATCCATTGTGCTTACACTGGTGATTATACTGCTTATTACAATCCTGACATTTGTCCTCTGGCGCTACAATAAGCTGAAGGCCGGACACCTTATATTGAAGAATAAAGTAAACTCAAAGATATGACACCACTTTACGCACAGGAGCACGATTACTCAAAGTACAACGTGCTTGCCGTAGACGACATCCCCCTGAACCTCCTGCTGGTCCAGAAGATGCTCTCCCGCTTCAATTTCAAGCTGCGCACGGCAGCCAACGGGCAGCTGGCCCTGGACGCCGTTGCGGCCCAGAAACCGGACCTCATCCTGCTGGATCTCATGATGCCGGGCATTGACGGTTTTGAGGTGATAAGGAGGCTCCGTGAAAACCCCGCCACTGCGGACATCCAGATTGTGATCCTGAGCGCCCTCAACTCCAACGAGGATGTCATCAAGGGTTTCAACGTGGGAGCCAACGACTTCATCATGAAGCCCATCATCATGGAAAAACTGCTTTCCTGCGTAGTCAACCAGCTTGCCATAGTCCAGGCTAAGGGCGGGAAGTAACAGTGCTCAAGCGAAGGCTTATAATATCGGCCCTGGCACTATCACTGTGCCTTGCCGCCCCCGGGCAGATTGTGAACCGCCTGAGGGTGGACAAAGACACATTTACGCGCTATGCCTGGGGCCGGATGCAGGAGTTCAATCCCGCCAATCTTGTGCTGGCCGATTCCCTTTACCGGGAGGGCGAGGCCCAGGGGAATTTCCGCCTCAAATGCCTTGGGCTTTCGCTGGAAATGCCGGTGAGGTTCGTGCAGGGGGAATATGCCCGCATGGACAGCACCGCTACAGAGATAAAGACGCTCCTTGCCGAAAGAAAAGACCTAAGGGAGTTCTACTTCTCCACCCTCCACGAATACTGCGAATTCCTGGTGCAGAGCGGCCGCATGTCAGAGGCCGTGCTGGAGGCAAGGGCCATGGAAAGGTTGGCCTCGCTGGAGAAAAAACCGGTGGGAAGGATGTATTCTTACCGTATCATCGGCCTTATACAAAGCTACCGCGACAACCACTTCCTGGCTATCCAGAACCTTGAGCGGGCTGTGCGTTTTTGCCATGAAGCAAGGGCCGAACAAGACCTCCCCAACCTCTTCATCCTCCTTGCGCAGGAAAACCTCAAGATGGGGAATTTCCCGGAGGCCGAAAACTACTGCCTTAGGGCCCAGGAATACGAGGAATTCTTCCCCGGAATAACCCTGAAGGTCCAGATGACAAAGGCCTACATTTATAATGAAAAGGGCCAGACAGAAAGCTTCTGGCGCACCTACGAGTCCATTGTCCGGGACCCTCTTTACCTTGGCCAGACCGACGACGACACCCGTACAGCGCTGGACATCACCTACCTTAGGTCAAAAGGGCTCCTTCAGGAGGCTCTTGAGAAGGCCGATGCCCTTGGCACCATCCGCGCCCGTCTGGAGCATAAACACGGCATTTACGCCGACATGGGGGCATATGACAACGCCTATTCGGCCATATCTTCCCTGATGCAGGAGAAGGACTCCGTGTACATCAAGGTGCAGAACGAAGACCTTGCCATTCTGGATGCCGAAATGAACAACGCACAGCTCCGGGAAGAGGCCCAGAGGCTCAAGGCCCGCAACCAGATAACCATCCTCCTGGGATTCCTGGTGATGTTTGCAATTGCCTTTGCGTCCATCCTTATCCAGCAGTGGCAGCTGAGGGAAAACCTTGAGGAGATGCGCCGCAAGAACTCAGAGGCTCTCAAGGCCCGCCGCGCCTTCCAGAAGGCCATGGACGCCAAGGAGGCCGAAAACGAATACAATTTCAAGCTGCTTAAAAACCGCACCACAAACATCCTCACAGATTATGAAGATTTCCTCAATAGTTAAGCTTCATCGCGCAGAGATTTCGGCCCTTGTCCTGTTCCTTGCAGGGGCCACTCTGGGGCTTCTGGGCCTTATCCAGAAGGTGCCGCTGGTGGTTGGCATCTTCGGCATTGTGATCCTTGCATCGGGGCTGTTTTACTTCTGCCTGCGCTACAGCTCGGAGAAAGTGTACAAGCAGTACTACAAAGACAGCTACGAGATTGAGCACGAGACCATTGAGGAAGAAATCCTCAAGTCCATGCGCTACCACCGCTACCAGGAGGCCATCCTGGCCCGCTACGAAAGCGCCTGCCGTGACCTTGGCCTTGTAGATGAACAGAAGGACTGGCTCCTGGACCTTCTCATGGCCGCCAAGAATAAAGTTGACGAAGAACTCAACGCCGAAGGCGGCGGTCACATTTAGCGCCCCCTCCCTGTCATGCCCGGCCCAGACCGGGCATCTCTTTCATCGAGTGTTCCCTGTCATTTCGAGCGAAGCGAGAAATCTCATTTAGAATTTGGACTTTCAGAAAAATTCACTATCTTTGCAATCCCAAAATGAGGGCGGTTAGCTCAGCTGGTTCAGAGCACCTGCCTTACAAGCAGGGGGTCACTGGTTCGAATCCAGTACCGCCCACGAAAAAAGGACTGATTTTCATCAGTCCTTTTTTCGTGGATATCGGCCTTAAAACTATTTCTTTTTAGGCTGAATGTAGCGGACGTAGCCAAACTGGATACCGAGGATGTCAAAGACGTTGGTGGCGCGGTCTACCCTAAAGAAGGACATCTTGCCGCCGCCGGGGACGGACACCACTTCATAAACGGGATCGCCGTCGGCATCTAGAACCGTTGCTCCTGTATCGTCTTTCTTCACAGCCTCATACTGCCTTACGCTGTCCTGCCAGGCGCCGTTCCAGGAGAGGCCTATGATGGGAACGCTGATGGTGATGGCGCTGTTGTCGGGGAACCTTACGGCAAGGCCGCCGGCAAGGTCTATACCCACCTGACCGGTCTGGGAAGTGCGGGTTTTACCAAGTTTCTCGGGGTTCAGAGGAGAGGAGAACGTATTGCCGTACTTTGCATACAGGCGTCCCTCGCCAAATACACCGAAAGTCCTTGAGCCGAAGAAAGAGATGTACTTTCTGGCCGAAAATGCAAGGCCCCAGTTATGATGGATCATATGACGTGAAGATATTGCCACGTTTGCCATGCTTGAAGCATCTCCCAGCACCTTGTAAAGTGCAGGGACCACCTCCCTGAAATCCAGGTTGAGGTTGGTGTCGGCCACATAACCGCTGTAGAGGATGTTGGCGCCAAGGGCCAGGTCATCGGCCACAAACCAGGAGAATCTGGGGGCGACATTCCAGTAGTGCAACTTGCCTGTTCCCATATTGAGGAGGGAAAGGATGGAGAAGCCGTCTCCATCTGCGTAACCGGAGGCGTTGAAGTTGTAGTAACTGCCGCTGACGCCTATGGAGCGGCCACCTTTCTCAATAAAGGTCACGCGCCCTTTCTGGGGGTCTGTGAAACGGTCCAGGACGCCGTCAATGGGGCTCTGGGCAAATGCCTCCAGGCCAAGGAGCATGAAAGCAGCAGCAATAATCTTTTTCATTTTATAAGGTAAGTTTATGGGTTATTCGTCTTTAATCATATGAACGTCGCATTGCGGGAACGGGATGGTAATGCCCGCGCCGTTAAGGGCGTTGTAAATCACTTCTTTCTCCTTGTCAATGAGGCCGGCACGCTCCGGAACCAGCACAAACTGCTTCACGGCAATCTCCACGGCGCTGTCGCCAAACTCTCCAAAGCGGATGTTTATGCCGAACTTTGGATCTATTATATCCCTGCCGTACTTGTCCTTGGTGCGAAGGGGCTGCAGGGCCTCTTCAAGGATGGAGCGCACTTTCTCTATGTCCGTTCCATAGGCAACTCCCACGGTGACCTTGGTGAACTCGTATTCGTTGTTTCTGGTGAGGTTCTGGAAACTCTTGCCGAAGAGGTTTGCGTTGAGGAAGGCCACCAGAGTGCCGCTTACGGTCTCTATCTGGGTGGTCTGGTAGTTGATGTCCGTAACCTTGCCACGGATGCCGTCACATTCTATCCAGTCCCCTACCCTCAGGCGGCCGCCCATGAGCTGGATGCCGTAGATGAAGTTGTTGAGGATGTCCTTCATGGCAAGACCGATACCGGCGCTGAGACCTCCGGCCACAAGCCCCAGGGAGCCCGTAGGAATCTTGAGAAGGAGAACTATCACGGTAATGTAGGTAAACCACACCAGGATGCTTATAATGCTGTTTCCAAGGGAAAGGTTAACCTCGTTGGTCTGGACCGTGGTCTGGCCGGTCTTGTTAAGGTAGGTGACAAACTTGATGTACTGCCACAGTGTCTGGACTGCCTTGTTGATGTATTTGAACACAAAGAACAGGGCCACAAGAAGCACTATGTTGCTTACGGAAAGCCTGAACGACACCTGCGCGGTGGTGGGGTCAATCACCTGGAAGAACGGGGTGTTGTAGAAGGTCTGGAAGAGGTCGTCGAAGTCGAAGATATCCAGTGAATAGCGCACGCAAAGCGGCACTGACACCAGGATGAGGATAGGGATGGCAACGTCCCGGAGGAGGTCGTAGAACCACGTTGCACCAAACATCAGGGACTTCTTGGCGCTGCCTGACACAAACTTGATGTTGTCCTGATACTTGGCAATGCGCTTTACAAGACGCTTCTCCTTGTAAATGCCCATGAGGTGGTTTACGGCCAGAAGTGCCAGCACTGCGGCAACCTGGAAGTACCACCATGTAACTATCATGAGCGCTATGAAAATGTAACCTAATATGGCCGAAACAGCCGCTGCGCCCATTACCCACAGGGACGCAAGGCTCATGAAACGGTTCTCCTTGTCCACCTTAGGAGTGTTCACCGCGCACGCAATGGCCTGCCAGATGAGCCCAACCGTCATGACCGCGGGGAACAGGATGTTCATGAGGATGTTGGGCATGAAGGTGATTCGGCATATAATCACCACCAGGGTAACCACAACGGTGGGAAGAAGCAGCCAGATTACCTTTCTTACGTTTATCTTGCGGAAACGCACCGCAAGGGCGGCGGCAATGGCCAGAAGAAGCCAGAAGAAGGTCCAGATGGGCGTAGTCATGTGCACGCTTGTATCACGGCGCGTCATGGCGTTCTGGGCCATGCGGCTGTAGAAGGGCCAGCGCTGCGCCAGGGTCCAGACCGGCGTTTGGCCGTCACGGAATATCTCCCTCTGAAGGAGCATGTAGCGGTCTTTAGCGTAGTCGTAGGACTCCTTGAGCCTAAGGTATGCCTCCTGGTAATGGGTGCTGTCGGCAACCATGTTCTCCTTCATGTCCACGTACATCTTCAGGATGGCCGAAGCATAGTGCATGCAGGTGTCCCTGTCTGTCTGCCCCTGGTCTCCAAGGAAGAACGGGGAACGGTTTACATCCACGCTGTCGACGAGCTTCTCTACATCGGCCTCAAGGGAGGTATCCGTTGCCTTTATATGGTTTTCAAGGGAGTCGTTGCGGAAGCGCAGGGAATCTGCAGGCATTTCCACGGAGGCCGAATCCAGCACGGGGGGAAGGCGCCGCATGGACTCTATGAGGCGGGCGTAACGGTCTATCTCAAGGTCCATGTCGGAGACTATGCGGTCATAGGGCGTGCGGTGCTTGTTGAAGGCCTGGTATTCGTCCGTAACCTGCTGGAGAGCGTAACTGAGGTCGAAGGTGTACTCCTTTTTCTGGAGGTACAGCATCACGGAAAGCTCGTTGCACTTTTTGATAAGTGCGAGCATCCGGCCATGCTGGTGCTCGAAGTTGGCGCTCATCCTCTCCTGCATCCGCTGGCGCCTGACATAGTCGCGCTTGAGTTCCACCCTTGCATCTGATAGAGCCTTGTCAAGGGTGGTGGACGGGCCGTCGGCCACTGCCACAATGGGCAGTGCAAACACCAGGGCGGCAAAAAGGATTGTAGACAGTTTCTTCATTGTTCAGTCGTCGGATTCTCCCATTACAATTACAAGATGGTCCCCTTCCATGAGTTCCATGCTTCCGTGAGGCACCAGGAACTTGCCTTCGCGCTTGACCATCATGACGCGTATGCCATGGGGAAGATGCAGTTCCCTGAGGGTTTTCCCGGCCGAAAGGTCCTCCGGGGTAACCACATGGTCACTGAGAAGCCCCATTTCTTCCGGAAGCTCCATGCCGAAACTCTGGACTTCGGGGTCCTTTTCATAGCTGAGGTTTAGTTTGCGCGCCAGCGGGACAATGGTTATGCCCTGGAGAACAAGGGACATGAGGGTTACCACAAAAACCACGTTGAAGATATCCTGTGCTCCGGGGATCTCATGAACAACGGGATAAAGGGCAAAGAGAATGGGACCGGCGCCCTTGAGGCCCACCCAGGAGACAAACAGCTTTTCCTTGAACTTGAACTGCTTGAACGGAAGGAGGGTGAGGAAAACGCTGGCGGGCCGTGCCACGACAAAGATGAAAAGCCCCGTAAGGATGGCCGGCAAAAGCACCGGGAGCATGTTTGAAGGCCGGGCTAGGAGGCCCAGGATGAGGAACATCGCAAGCTGCATTATCCAGGTGATGCCGTCGAAGAACTTCGCTATCTCCTTCTTGCGGGGGATATCGGCCTTGTTGGATATGATGACGCCGGCAATGTAGATTGAGATAAGGCCCTGCCCGCCGAAGACGGAGGCCATACCGTTGGCAAAAAAGCCTATGCTGAGGATAAGGATGCCCATGAGGGCATTGTTGTCAAGTCTGATCTTTGAAATGAGCCACTTGCCGCCATAACCAATGGCGAAGCCCATCCCGACGCCCACCGCTATCTGGACAATCACCACAATCACGCCTGCGATTATGCCGGGGGCGGTCTCCAGGGGCTTTGTCATGAGCTGCACCATGAGGATGGTGAGGATGTAGGCCACGGGGTCGTTGCTACCTGATTCAAGCTCCAGAAGGGGTGCAAGGTCTCCCCTGAGCCTCAGACGTTTGCCATTGAGGACGGAGAAAATGGACAGGGAGTCCGTGGAACTCATGACCGCGGCCACAAGGATGCATCCCATGGCCGAAAATCCCGCCATCCAGGCCTTTCCGGTGACAAAGTAGATGAAAAGAGCCGTGAACATGACGGTAAGGCATACTCCTAATGTAGAAAGCCATATTCCGGCCTTCATGACGGGCTTTGTTTCCTTGAGAACGGTCTCGAAGCCGCCGGTGAACAGGATCACCGTCATGGCAAAGTGACCTATGTGATCTGCCAGCTCGTAGTCGTCGAAGGTGACGCCAAGGCCGTCCTGCCCTACCGCCATACCTAACAGGAGGAACAGCAGTAAAGAAGGTGCCCCCAGCTTTACGCCCACCTTGGTGATGAGCACAGCCACAAACACCAGGACGGAAGCCAGGAGCAACAAATTATCCCCGAAGAACATCAGTTGAGCATTTCTTTGACCTTAGGCCAGTATTCTTTACCAAGAACTATTCCGCAGCCAAGCACTATGCCAAGGAAGGTCCAGACTATGAGGGTCTTGGCCCTTGAGTTGGCGGGCTTGGTGGGCACGGTTACAGGCTGCACCACGGTGAGGACGGGAGTGTCCTTCTTCACCTTCATCTTGGCGGCCTCCAGCTGCTTTGCCATTTCCGAGTAAACGCCGCTGGCAACGGAATACTTTGCCATGAGGCGCTCACGCTCCAAACGGGCGCGGGATGTGGTCATGTTCTGGGAGCGGTCCGTGAGAACGGCAAGGGAAGCCTGGTAGGATTCGGCCTCTTTCTTTATTTCGTTGTAGCGCTCCTGGATGTATTTGAGCTCGTCTTCGGCCTTTTCTGTGCGGAAACGGGTAACCTCACTCTGGAGGAGTTCCTGGGCCTTTATCGCAAGGTCTGCGGTTTGGACGGGCTCCATGCCGTTGACGGTGAGGGTGAGATAGCCTTCCTTCTTGTCCACGGCAAGGGTTACTGCCTGGGCAAGGTACTTCAGCATCTTTTCCTCGTCCTTAGTGACGGTATACGGCCTGGGCTCGGAGCTGCCTGTTCCGGGCTCCCAGCCTGCGGGAAGCTCTACTTCCTTGGGCTTAGACATCTTTGAAAGCAGGAGGAACGGCAGGCCGATGGTGTATTTCTTGACGGTAGCCATTACGCCGGGCTTCATGTAGTCCTTGGTATAGGTAAGGAGAGACACGGAGGTATCGGCCTTCTCCCAATGCAGCGGGGCGTGCATGAGTTCCACCCTGTAGGGGACGCTCTCAACAATCTGGGGGTACACCAGAGGGGAAAGCTCCGCGGTCTGGGTCATGCCAAGGTCCATGCCGGCGAGGGATGCCAGCGAGGCCAGGGAGGAGCTGCGTGACGACGTCATCTGGGGCACCATGGTGGTGCTCACGGAGTAGGTGCGCTTCATTGTAAGGGCGGCCACAAGGCCAAGGACAATGAATATGCCAGTGCAGATGAGGATGGTCTTTCGGCCGGCCCAAAGGTTTTTCACAAGGGCCATGATGTCAAGGCCTTCTTCCTCCTCAATGGTATCCGGGTTGTTGTACTGGTTGTTCTGATCCATAACTCAAACTAGTTTGTACTTCTCAGGAGGTTCCTGGACAGGATAATCACGGAGACGATGGACGTTACGCCGGAGAGAGTCTTGGCTGCCACGCTTTCGAAGTCCACCTTGTTCTTGGGCTCTTCCATCTTGCGGTTGTGGTTGTCTATCTTGTCCTGGTCCATGCTGAGCGTGATTACGCTGCCGGGCTCAACAACGGGAGTGGCGCGGAAAATGAACTGTTTGGTGCCCTTGGACTGGTTGTTGGGAAGGGTTACGGTTACGCTCTTGCGGTCTGCGTACTTGTCAAAGCCGCCGGCAAAGTTCTTGATGTACCAGGCTGCACGGTGAGGACCCTGGTAGATGATGGTCTTCTGGCCATCCACAAAATCGTCGGGGATGTACTGGTTCATGCGGGTACCAACGGCACGGATGACAATGGTGTTCTCCTGACGGGAAACGTTGATCACGTCTCCGTCCATGAGGATGGGATCCATGTCAATCTTTTCCTTTCTCTTATCCATCTTGGAGAGGTCTATGCCGATACGGCCGCGGAAACGGCCATTGGTACGGAAGATGCTGGTGAAAGGATCGGCGTCGTCAAGAAGACCGCCGGCCTGGGCGATGATGGCGGAAAGCTGAGTGCGGGAATCCTCAAGCACATAGACGCCGGGATATTTTACGCGGCCGCTCAGTTCCACGGTTCTGCCTGTGGAGAAGTTGGGGGTCATGCGCACCACCACGTGGTCGTAGGGCTGCAGCTGGAAGGAAGGATCCGTCACGTTGTAGTCCTGGTCCACGGAAAGGGTGATGAGGTCGTATTGGGGCTCATCGGTGTCGGAGATATTCACGCGGAACACCTCCACACGGTTGTAAGCGGCGCCAACCTCAAAGCCGCCGGCCATCATGATAAGGTCATGGATGGTGAGTGAAGGGTCGTAGGTAACGCCTGTGGCATTCTTGACGGCACCGGCAATACGGACTTCGCCGATATTGGTGTAGGTGGTGTTGTCATATACCGTGAGCTGGTCTCCGGGCTGGAGGAACTTGTCTTTGTCGGCGTCAAGGTTGATACGGAGGTACTCCCGTTTGTCCGGGTTGGAGATATCCTTGCGGGTGATGTATGCAACAGGGAATACGCTGGGTTTGAGACCGCCTGCAAGCTCAATGGCCTGGCCGATGGTCATGCGGTCGTTAAGGCCGAACTGGCGGGTGAACGGGCGGCGTACCTGGCCGTTGACAGCAATTGTCTCAGTGTCACGGAAGTTGGCCTGCTCAAGCACGGTGACAACGTCCCTTGCCTTGAGGGTGAAATCGGGGTTGCCGTCTTCGCCGGGGAAGGGAACGGTGATAACCTCAACGGTTTCATCTGCGTTGGTGCGCTCCACAATCACGTAGTCTTTCTTGACGGTGTAGCGGGGTTCGGCCTTTTCAATGAGGGCCTTCAGGCTCTTGTTGGACTCGAAGTCGAAGCGGCCGCCGTAGTAGACGTCACCCTTAATCTCAACGTAGTTTTCAAGCGGACGGGCCGAAGACTTGATCCTCACAACATCTCCGGGACGGAGGGTGACCTTCTTGCTGCCGGAAAGGACCTCGGAGAGCTTGTATTCCTGGTAGCTGAGCTCACCGTTTTCCTGACGCTCTATCTGGACAAATTCAGGGTAGGCGTTGTAAGCGAGGCCACCTGCAAATTCAATGAGGTCGTTAAGATTCTCACTGTCAATCATTTCATAGCGCATAGGACGCTTAACTGCACCCTCAATGGAAACCACCTTCTGGGCAATGGGAACAAACACTACGTCGTTGTTCTGGAGGTCATAGGGGAGGCCCACGGTGGGGTTGGTCATGTACTTGTAGAGGTCCAGGGTGTAGGTTTTGCCTGCACGGGAGAGCTGGATGTTACGTACGGAACCCTGTGCGGTGGGGCCGCCGGCGGCGGCAAGTGCGTTGAACACGTTGTTGAGGGCGCTGATGGTGAAGCCGCCCTGTACGCCAACCTCACCGTAGATGCTCACGGCAAGGGTACGGGCAGTGGTGATGGTAACCGCAATCTGGTCCGGGCGGAAGGAATAGTGCTGGGACAGCTTGGAGCGGATGGCTGCGCGGCCCTGGGCAAGAGTCATGCCTTTGAGGAAGATCTTGGTGGCGCCTGCGGGCTGGATGGAGCCGTCTGCGGCTATCCTCTGGTGGATTTCAGTCTGGGAAGAGCCGAAGATTGAGATGTGGACTTCGTCGCCTTCTCCAAGGATGTAGGTGTCGGGGGCCTGGGCGCCGTCCGTGGTACGGAACACATCCAGGGATTTTCCCGTGAACATGGAGTGGCCGTAGATGTCGTTGCCGGCCGTTGCGGAGACATTGCTGTCTGCAAGGGTCTTCTCAAGGGCGCTCTCTGCGGCGGCCTCTCCCATAGTGGTCTGGGGGATATCTGCGGATGCCACGGGAACTGCAACGGCAGTGCCGTCACTTGTGGTGGCAGTTACGGTTTCTCCGCCGGTAGCGGCAGCAGGGGCCGCTGCACCGGCCTTCTGGGCCTGGAGTTCGTCCAGGATTGCCATAACACGGCCCTGGTACTTGGGATACTCTGACGGGGGAATTGCTTCAGGGTTGATGCCGTCCTGCATGAGACGGGCACGGACTTCGGCTTCCGTGAGGCCGCGCTTGTCAAGTTCTGCGCGGGCCATTGAAAGCATGGAGGCCGACTGGGCGATGGCCATGACGGACACCAGGATCATAAGGGAGGAGAGGAAAAATCTCTTCATAGCTATAGTTTTGTAATAATTGTCAATAAGCCTACAAATTTACGAAAATAAATTGAAAGTATAAAGGATGCGGAAATTTGGTATAGAAAATGTATATTTGCAGGCGGATTTTGAAATTATGAAAAAGATATTCTTGAGCATTCTGGCAGCCCTTGCATGCTGCAGCGCATTCTCCCAGCAGGTACGCACAAACTACCGCAGCGGCGGTTTCACCCATATCTCCACTGAGTATGAGGCAATAAAGCTTTCCGACAATCCCTCGGAAGTCAGGGTGGAGCTTGTGGGGCTCCCGGACGGCTCGTCCATGTATCTTCTTTACATCAACCTTTACCAGAAGCAGTCCGTAGTTGCGCCCAAGGGCGTCAAGATGTCGGCCACCCTCCCCTCCGGGAAGTTCGTGCGCCTGGACCAGATAGGCCAGGATTCGGCCACTAAAACGCGCCTGGAAGACGGGACTTTCCGCAACCGCCTGAAGTATGCTGCAGAGAGCCAGGACATTGAAAAGCTGATTAGGGGCGTGAAGTCCATTGACCTTGTAACGGGCTGGAACCCTGACGATTATGTGCAGGCCAGCTTCCCCCAGGACGAATTCGCAAAACTCCTCAAATCCCACTGCGAGGCCATCCTGAAGGCCGCCGACACCACCATTGAGCTTTCGGCCACAATAGGCGCCCGCACAGACAACAAGGGCAGCACCCTCACCACCTCCAATCCCGTCATGGCCCGCGGCGCCACCATGGACTACAACGTAATCCTGTCGCACCTGTATTACAAAAACACCGGCAACGAAGACATAGACCTGGCGGTTGTGCTGGGAACTTCGGCAAAGCACCATATCCCCTACGACGCTCCCGTGGTGTTCACCCTGCGTGACGGCTCTTCCATAAGCCTCATCCAGGCCAGGGACGACATAAACTTCTTTTACGTATACCCTTCCCTGGAAGATTTGTACAGGATGGCCCAGGTTGGCATTGCCTCCATCACAATAGAATGCGAGGACGGCACCGTTACAGATACCATCCCCGCATCGGATGAAGATTTTTCATCGGCCGTGAACCAGCAGCTCAACCTTCTGCTGTCCGTGAGCCCGCGTTAGTTTGCAAAGGCGTAGCTGAATCCTTTTATCTTGTCCCATTCTCCGCGTGTGAAGTCAGGAACTTCCACGGGGACGCAGCCGTTTTCAATGGAAATGCGTGACAGCTCAGTTACACAGCACCATTCGGCAAGGTCGTACACGTCCATGTCGAGGGGCAGGCCGTTGTTGAGGCAGTAGATGAGGCGGTAGTCCATGATGAAATCCATGCCGCCATGGCCGCCGACTTCCTTTGCCAGGGCCTCAAGCTCCGGGGTTAGGATGGGGTTGCGGTACTTTGCCATAAGGGCGTCCAGGTCTTCGCCTTCATAGACTTTTTCAAACTCAAGGTCTTCGTAGTCAACGTCTCCGGTGTTCTCCGTCCTGAGGCATACCTGGCCCACGGGGTATTTGGCGGCATAGCCGTCTGTGCCCACAAGCTGGTACATGCGGTCATAAGGGCGGGGAGTCATGACGTCGTGCTCAATGAGGATGCTCTTGCCCTTTGCGGTGCGGATCATGGTCATGGTTTCGTCGCCGTTCTGGAAATCCGTGCAGGGCTTGCCGGTGAGCTTCTCTACGTGCTTAGGGCCGTTGAAGGGATCCGTGTCCATGGCCACAAGCGTGGTGAGGCGGTCTCCGCGGTGGATGTTGAGGACCTGTGCAATGGGGCCGAAGCCATGGGTGGGATAAAGGTCTCCCCTGTGTTTCTGGTTGAACTCCAGACGCCAGTTGCGCCAGTACTTGCTCCAGTAGGGGTCAAGGTTGTGGTGGTAGGAGCCTTCAACGTGGATGATGTCTCCAAAAACGCCCTGCTGAGCCATTGTAAGGGCGGTGAGCTCAAAGAAGTCGTAGCAGCAGTTCTCAAGGATCATGCAGTGCTTGCGGGTGCGCTCGGAGGTGTTCACAAGGTCCCAGCATGCCTCAAGGGTTTCGGCCGAAGGAACCTCCAGGGCAACATGCTTGCCGTGCTCCATGGCGTAAAGGGCCACGGGAACGTGGTGGATCCAGTCCGTGCAGATATACACAAGGTCTACGTCTGGGTCTTCGCAGAGCTGCTTGTACACTTCCTCGTCGCCTGCATATACCTTTGCGCTCATGCCGCGGCTCTGAAGGACCTTGAGGTTCTTTTCGGCGCGGTCCGGTTCTACGTCGCAGATGGCGGCAATGTGGCTGCCGGGAACATATGAGAGGCGGTGTACGGCGCCGCTGCCGCGGTCACCGAGGCCGACAACGCCAATGCCTACGTTAGCAATGGGCTCTGCGGCAAACTGGAGCATTGATTCCTGGCCGGCGGGACGCGGAGGAACCGGGGTCTTAATGACCTTCTGTGCAGGCTGGCTGCATGAAACTACTGCAATTGATGCGGCAGCAAGGAGGATGTTTCTCAGTTTCATATCTTTTCAATAAATGCTTTCATCTGAGGCACTTTTGCCATGGCGGCGTGGAACAGGGCCACCTGATTGCGGGTGCGCACAAGATTGTGTTCCGGGTATTTGATCTTGTAGTAGGTGTCTCCGTTAATGTAGTCGGCGAAGAAGCGTACCGCCTGCATGTAGGGGAACAGGCATGCCGAATAAGGGAGATTCTCTTTCTCGATGGGGGTGAGGAACACCTTGGCGCTCTCTATGTAGCCTTTTGCGAAGGCCTCGAAGATGTCCATGCGGAAGTCCACTTTCTCTACCTCCGGGCTGTCTTCGGCCACGGTGTTGGCGGCTGTCCTGAGGAAATCTCCGAAATCTGAGAACACGAAGCTGGGCATGAGGGTGTCAAGGTCTATGACGCAGAGGATGTTGCCATTGGCGTCAAAGAGCATGTTGTTCACCTTGGTGTCGCAGTGGCAGATGCGCTTAGGAAGTTTCCCTTCACGGAAAAGGCGTTCGGCCTTGCACATTTCTTCCTCATAGGGAAGGAGGTCTTCAAGGATGGCTTTCACTTCAGGTTCGGCCATTCTGCCGGCTTTGTCGGCCTTTACGGCTTCGTGGAGCTGACGGGCGCGGAGTTCCATGTTGTGGAAGTCCGGGATGGTTTCTCCAAGGGTGTCGGGGATGTCGGCGAGCATTGCCTCAAATGCGCCGAAGGCCTTTCCGGCATAGTAGGAGTATTCCGGATTTACGGTTTCATAGGTGAAGGCGCCCTTGATGAAGATGGACACGCGCCAGTACTCCTTGCCGTCTGTCCAGTAGGTTTTGCCGGTTTCCTTGCAGGGAATGAACGTGAGGGTCATCTGGCCTTTCTTCCGGATATGGGCCGTGGCGCAGTCAATGTTGTGCTGCAGAAGCTCCACGTCCTGGAAAATGGCGTTGTTGATTCTCTGGAGAACGTAGTCGTTGGCGCCGTCTGTCTTTACAAGGAGGGTGTCGTTGATGAGACCGTTGCCAAGGGGCTTGATTTCCTTTACATTGCCTTCAATGGCAAAAAATTTTACTATTTCAAGTGGTTCCATTGTAGCTATTAGTGTTATCTATGCAAAGTTAGTGATTTTTCGCATACGAAACACTTCGGGTTTCGAAAAACGTTTCAAAGGGTTTCGAACCGCCACCCCAAGCCTTCTATCCCCGGTTTTTGCCCTCGAGCCCCGTCCCAACGCCTTCCCGGGTGCAAAAATGGGGTGGTTTTGCACCTGAACCCCGCCAGAACGCCTCCCCGGGTGCAAAAAGGGGTGGTTTTGCACCTGAACCCCACCAGAACGCCTTCCCGGGTGCAAAAAGAGGGCGGTTTTGCACCTGAACCCCGCCAGAACGTCTTCCCGGGTGCAAAAAGAGGGCGGTTTTGCACCTGAACCCCGCCAGAACGTCTTCCCAGGTGCAAAAAGAGGGTGGTTTTGCACCCGGGCAAGGCTGGCATCACCTAAAAAAATCGTCGAGATAGTGTGGACCCGGTGCAGGCCGCTTGAGGGATTACAAAAAAGCCGCCAGGAAAGGCGGCCAAGTGATTCCGACGCGATTCGAACGCGTGACCCACAGCTTAGAAGCAGGTTTGGGGCCACCGCGGAATCTTGGTAATTAATGAGTTAAATCTTATTGTCTTTTCTGCTCACTGATTGCTCACTCCTTTTTTCAATTTCATCGGCTATGAGTCTGGGTAGGGAGTCAATGAGTTTCTTATTCTCTTCTTGGTACTCGGTGAGTCTTGCCCTTAGCTGGCGTACCTCTTCCCGTAACAATTCTAACTCTGAGGGCTGATCGTTGGGCTCTAACAACATGGAACCTGTTCCGTCAAGAATCCACAGGCGACTGATCTCAGGGTACTCCTTCGTGATTGCATCCGCTACTGCGTTTGTTATCCCTATCTCCCCATATTTGATTTTCTGAGCTATTACTGGGGAAATGAGGGCCGGAATGTACTGGTCTAGGCCATGAATAATATCCGGATTAACGGATTCCCCATATAGTTTCTTGCAGGCGTACGAAAGTATTTCTTGCAGGCGACTATATGCAGGGACCAAGTCGGATATATCCCAGTTTTTTTCGCCAGCCCCGTTAAAGAGCATATCAAGTTTTTGGGAGGACAGTTTACTGTCTCCCTTTTCAACCATGGAGATATATCCTCTGGAGGTGCCTAAGAAATCAGCGATGTCCTGTTGAAGCAGGCCGTTCTTTTTCCGAAAGGCATCCAGCGTCACATAATAATTGCGATTATTATATAAACTTTCTTCCATAAAAATTTGGTTTACTCGTGCGAGTTTAGTAACTTTGTTGCCGAGTTAAGTGCTGGCGCAACCGAAAAATTCAGGTTTAGCTATGCAAAGTTAACTAAAATTGTTAAAATAACAATGGTTCAACAGGAACCGAAGGTCATTCCGACAGCCCGATATGAGCTTAGGGATGCATCGAGGGCCCTAGGCATCCATAAATCAACCCTGCTTAACTGGACGAAACAAGGTCTTATTAGGGCTGGTGTCAGGAAGGTGAATGGCCGCAAGTGCTGGCTAGGAAGCGAACTCCTGAGATGCTGGAGGGCAACGGTGTAAAAGTACCGAGTTCCAGATCAATGCGGGTATGCCTGCAACGGGCAGCTTGATGAGGGCTGCCCTTTATTAAGAAAGTGCCGAGCTGAGATGCCGGTAGAAACTATAAACTGTAGTGTTATGAAACAAAAAACTATTGCAATTGCCAATTTAAAGGAAGAAGCGGCAAAAATAGTCCTGAATGGAGGACTTTCAAATGAAGACCTTGAAACCATCGTCAGCGTTGCCGAAGAAAAACCGAAGAAGCTACTCTGCTGCATCGATGTTTACGATGATGGCAGTTTTGAGAAACATACCACGACTGAGAAGGAGGTAATATGGTTTGTTGCTAGGAGTAGTCGCTATGACGACCTGATGGTCGACCTAGAAGATGCCCGAAACACGTATACTCAAAGAGCAGCGCGTGCGGAGAAGGCGAGAAAAGTTGCAGCCAACACAAAGCGAGTGACAACACAAGCAAGTTAGAGCCTTTAGCCCTAATGGATATCAGTGTGATTGTGTCTAATGGTCGAAGGTAAGAAACTGGCAGCCCCTATTTGAGACTGCCAGTTTCGTTATTGGTCTTACGGTTTGACTGCTCTTATGGGGCATCCCCTATATCGAGACTTCTGTTGTGTCCCAATAGAATGATTAGTGATTTGGAGAACGCACGCAAGATACGGATTGTCCTTGGGGGATCTTACTACATTCCCCCAAAAACATCCATCTGTGGTAAGAACTAATTCCTGCCCATCCATCACTCCAGTAATAGGGAAGAAAATGGATTTGTCTGTATATCCTTCTTTCTTACTTGTTAATCTAAGACCAGGTACCCCATTCAGGCTCGCATAGCTTTCCATAGTACAATTCGCGATGAGTTCTTGATACTCGTCATAAGTTGGCATTCGCCATTCACTCCCCAAATAAGCTCGTGCCGCATCGTCCTCAGCATCCAGAACACTCTTATTATCAACGACGCCGTAACTATTGCCCTTGTTGTACTTGGTCAAGCTGTTTTCAGAGCCGTTGCACCAAGCATAAGTCGCCCAACTATATTCATCCTTCGGTGCGATTTCTCCCCACGCAAAATAATCTCCAAAGTCTTCTGGAGCCACAGCACCCAGATCCCAAGCTGCCCACTTGACGCTCAAGCCTAAATCTACCACATCAGGAATCGTTTGAACTGAGAGGGGAGCCATTTTCTTTGCATAACTACGGACTATCTCTAGAGGGGATGAAGTCGATTTGCCAAAAGCGTTACCCTTTTCATCGATGACTCTAATCGTTATGCCGTTGGTAAAGGTTACAGGGGGAATAGCAAACCAAAATTCTGTATAAGTCTCCGAAGTCGTTCCAATAGTCACTGCATCTGTGCAGGTCAAGACAATTTCTTCTGTAGCAGATCCGGACATTGAAACGGTGGGCGTGCCACCAAGAGACATCGTAATAGTTGCCTCGCCAGCGATCTTTTCGTTATCGTTTCCCCTAAGAATAATAGATTTAACTTTTACGCCTGTCCCATAGAGCTTGAACATCAAATAGCCGCAAGCATTCTTGAACTGAAGGTTATTACCGTCC
>DGXO01000001.1:2571-14202 GCA_002395605.1 Bacteroidales bacterium UBA4230 | reverse complement strand
TACGCCTACAAGGCTCTGCTCCAGCTCCTGGACATTGATGGAAGACTCTTTCTTACAGCCGGTCACTACCAGCAAAAGCGCAATGGCAACAAGCATTGCGAGAAACTTGAATTTCTTCATAAGTAAACAATTTGCCTCAAAACTTACAAATATACAAAATAATGTGAAATTCAGTCACTTTTTTTGCGGAACACGCGGTAAGGCATTGGGACATTGGCCGCACACACCCATAATAAGGCATCGTACTCCTCCAGCGCCCAGCTAGGGCTGCTTCGGCATTGGAATGTATGCGACCAGCCTCGGCCAGGGAAAACGCCCTACAAGATATCTGGATGCGTGTATGACGGGCGAGGTTGGTCACAAAAAACCGACCTCGTCCACAGCACCAACTAACCAAAAAATTGCGTACCTTTGCCTTATGGAATACCTGTCAAAACAACGATACGACGAAATATCGGCAGAACTGAACCACCTAATCAACGAGGTCTACCCCACCGTGCAGGAAGACCTTGCAGAAGCCAGTGCCCAAGGCGACCGCAGTGACAATGCGGGGTACCGTGAAGCACGGCGCATCCAGGGAAAGACCATCAGCCGCATCCGTTTCCTCCAGAAGATCCTGGAGCACTCCCGCGTAATCGATCCGGAAGTCCTTCCTAAGGACAGGGTATCCCTTCTCAGCCGCGTAGAATTCACCAACCTCCAGAGCAACACGCGGATGTGTTTCCAGATAGTTAGCCCCCACGAGATGGACCTTGAAGCAGGAAAGATTTCCCTTAAATCCCCTATCGGCGCTGCCCTCATGGGCAAGAAGGCAGGCGAAATAGCAGAGGCTAAGGTTCCTTCCGGAACCATTCGGCTAAGAATAGAAAGCATCACCCTGGATTGAAGGTGATGCTTTTTTTTATCAGTAACCCACTGTTATGGCTTAAAAGACGGTGCAGGTCAAGTAGCTGATAGACAAGCGTTTGCGGGATTCAATGGGAAAAGAAGTAATCCCAAAGAATCCCGTAAGTGATTGTGTATCAGAGGGTTAAGCGCCACCGCGTCGGCATTACGCCATGCGTGTGTTTCAGCGGACATTACACCTTGGCAAAGGAAAGGACCTCGGTGCCATTTTCGGCCTCAATCCTCACGGTATAGATGCCGGGAGCATAGCCAGCCAAAGACACGTGCACGGTATGGAAAGCATCCATCTCACCCTGGTAAGAGTATAGGAGCGTACCGGTAGCGGAAAGCACAGATACGCTGCACTTTACGGGAGCGGCGGAAACATAAGCCAAGTCTATTCCGGTGGTAGCAACCTCAGGGAACAGGAACACAGTTTTGCCCGGACGGGAAACGGTAACCTTCAGAGACACACTCTTTGTTAAATCGCCGTCCGACACCATAACCTCAACCTCCGTAATGCCAGCCTGAACGCCGGAAACGGTGAGTATCCCCTCCTCAGAGATTTGCACGGTAGCAAGGTCCGGGGAAGCAATCTGGGCATAATAAGTGAGCGGAGTTCCATCAGGGTCCGAGAACCAGGATGACACATCTATGGACTGAGAGTCTCCGGTATCTACCAGAATACCTGTAGGAAGCTCCCCGACAAAGTCAGGAGCACGGTTGGGAAGGACCTCTAAGAGAGTTACTATTTCTGAGGACTGCCTGTCCTCATTGGTTGCGGTTACAACAATCTTGTAGTGCCCAATCCCGCACTCGGCAGCATTGACCACAACCTTACTGTCCTGAAGCTCGATTCCGGGGACCTCCGGGGAAAGCGACAGGAAAACCCGCTGCCCCGAAGGATCCGAGTAAGTGAACGGAAGTTCCGCGGTCTCCTGCCACCCGATGGCAGCAGGCAGCGTGCCGCTCCAAGCTATTGTAGGAGGCAGGACATCGGCATCAAGGTCTACGGTGAAAGCCCCGTAAGCATCCAGCTTCTTCCCTATATAACGGGAACCGTCAAAGAAATTGGCCTTTGCTCCCCTGAGGATTCTGGCGCGGCATTCTTCGGCCGTGAAACCGGGGCCACCGAAATAAGATACCAAAAGCGCTGCAACGCCGGAAACGTGCGGGCAAGCCATGGACGTGCCCTGCCAGTCTGCGCCGCCGTAGCTGCTGTTTCCGACAAGCGTGCTGTAGATGCCCTGCTTGCCGTCTCCGCCGGGGGCGGCGATATCCACCCAATCTCCGTAATTGGAGTAAGAAGCCTTGTTACCGGTGGCGCCGAATGCACCAACCGCAATGATGGGCTCGTAGGACACCAGAGGGTCGTAGTTGAAGTTGTCGTTGCCGGAAGCGAAGATGGCAACGCCGCCCTTCATGGGAGAATCCGGCAACTGATTGCCGTCGTTGTCACAGCCGGCATACTTTATAAAGTAGTCAAGCACAGCCTTGTACTCCGGGAGGTCGTCTATGGTATACGAAGTGTAGAGGGCAATCTCTTCATCCGAAGTGAAACCGTCTCCGTCCATGTCCGGGGAGAAGCCCCAGCTGCACTGGAGGATAACCGCACCGTGGTCTGCACCGTGCTTAATGGCTTGATAGATATCCGCTGGAGCACCGAAGAGGTCGAAGATCTGGCAGGAGAGGATGCGAACGCCGCCTATCCCCTTCTCCGTGTCTCCGCCGGCGATTCCGGAGACACCGATTCCGTTGTTACTGGTGGCAGCAATTACGCCGGCCACATGCGTTCCGTGGCCCTGCGTGGGCACTACGGTGGGAGTGTCGTTGTTGAAGTTGTAGCTGCCCGTTCCGTCGTCGTATCCGGGAATCACATTACCCTCAAGGTCCTCGTGGTACATGTTCACGCCTTCGTCTACAACTGACACAATGACATCGCGGCTACCGACCGTGAAATTGTCCCAGACGGGCTGCACGTTGATATCGGCATCCTTGTAACGGGTATTGTAAAAATGCCACTGACTGTTGAAATAAGGGTCGTTGAAGGCGCGTGAGCGCACCGGAAGCTGCTTGGTGACGGAGATTACGCCGGGCATGCTCTTGAGGTCCGTGGCTGCCTTTGTAGCAGGAACATCTTTATCGAACTCTACATAATAAAAGCGGTGAAGGCCCTCCTTGCGGGTACGGGGCTCCCACTCACCTGCGTACGGAAATACGCGTCTTAGGGAGGTTATGCCCAGTTCTTCAAGGATATTGTTGTCTGTGTCTATTGCTTTAGTTATGGCTTTTGTGGGTAGTCCGCTTTCCAGCGCCTCTTCAATCCTAAGCGTAGTTTCGTCGTCGAACTGCACTGACACCCTCCCGGGAATATAGTATGCGTCCGCGGACTTCTCCACTGGAGCCTCAACTGTCTCTATTACAGGCTCTTGCGTGTTACATCCTGCTACAATGCCAATAATGGGGAGAATTGTGAGCGAACGAAGTATGTGGTTTTTCATGCTGAAATGTGGTTATTTTGGTGAGCAAATATAGCCTCTTTTTTTTGAAAATGCAGAGAAAAAGTTAACTTTGCGAATACATTAGTAACTAAACTATGACCATTAAACAAGTTTATGACCATTAAACAAGTTAGAGTAGCAGCACTATTTGCCATAGCCGCAATGATGTGCGCATGTTCCAAACCGGAACCAAAGGAAGAAGAGAAGGATAACACTAAACCGGATCCCAAACCTACAGTTGAAACCCCTGTTATCAAGGCCGATGCCTTCAGCGTCTTGGCCCAGGCCGGCACCTATGTGCTGCCTGTAACCGTGGAGAATCCCGTGGAAGGTAAGGCCGTGGAAGCCCGCCTTCTGGAGGCTTCCGAATGGATTTCTGTGGGTGCGGCAACGGAAGCCGGTATTCCTGTTACCGTAACGGACAACCTTTCCAATGCACGTTCGGCCAAAGTGGAGCTCAGTTATTCCGGAGCGCAGGCCGTCACCGTAAACATTACCCAGGAAAAATGGGTTTACCCTGAGTTTGAGATTACCCCCGGCACCGTTGGCCCCTTCGGCATAACCGTCACCGTTACCCGCAAAACGGGGTATAACGGCGGTTATTTCTTTGAGGTGCTGGACAAGGATGTCTTTGAGAAATATGTAAAAGACGACCCTAACAAGATTGGGGACTTTGCATACGGGGATGCCCTTTACCAGTCCGACGTCGCTTACCTCAATGCCCTGTCAAAGCAGCACGGCCATCCTCTTGGACAGCTTTTCACCATGCTCCAGAGCATGTACAGCAAGGAAGAGAGCGTAACCATGCCCTACTCCACCCTGTCCGTGGATTCAGACTATGTGTTTGTGGTATACGGCATGAAGGACGACGACTCCGCAGAGCGCAAGACCCCCATCTGCATCTATACCTTCCACACGGGCTTCTCGTCTGATTCAGAGCTCAGTTTCACCGGAGTCGCAACTGATGTCACGGAAAACTACGCCCTCCTTACCGTAAAGCCCTCCAACAACACGGAGTACTGGTACATGGACTGGGTCTCTGAGATCCAGCTTCAGAGCACAACCTATGCCGATGTCCTCAAAAACAGCATCGCAAATGCCAAGACTCTCCTCAACCGCTACACCGCAGAGCAGATCCTCTGCCACGGAGAGGAAGTGATGCAGGCCACGGACCTCATGCCCGGCACTAATTACTCCGTGGTTGCATGGGGCATGAACCTTGACATGGAGGCCACAACGGAGCCCAAGGAAGTGTTCACCTTCCGCACCAAGGACTACGAGATTGTGGACAACTGCCGCTTCCAGATTGATGTCCTTAAAATAGAGGATATGGATATTCAGGTAAAGGTTACTCCCACCAACCTGAACACCCGCTACTATGTTGCGTTTGTGGAGAAATCCCGCATGGCAGGTTACACGGACGAACAAGCGGCCCAGCGTATCATAAACATGGAGTCCCAGCGCATTGAGCAGGGCTACTACGACGTCCCCAACCTCAGCTGGGAGAACCTCCCCGGCATGGGCGCGGGCGTCCGTGAAATCTGGGGCCGCCGCGACGAAGGCTGGACCTTCCAGCCCCGCCACGAATACAGGATCTACGTATTCGGCGTAGACAACTTCGGCATACGTTCCACCGCTGTGGACGCCATTGACGTAACCACCGCAGAGCCCGGAGAGTCCAACAACCACTTCCAGATTAACATAGAGACCAACACCTGGCTTGGCCTTGACTACACCGTAATCCCGGAAATCGCGGACGAATACTGGATGCCGTTTGTGATTGAGAGCTCAGAGCTTGTGCACTACCGCAACGCGGACGGCTCCCTCAAGGAGGCCGAAATCATGCACGAGATTGAGGAGTACTACGAGGACGAAATCCTCTATAATACATATCACGGCACCCGCACCCTCCACCAGCACGTGACTCCGGACACGGAATACACCATCCTGGTGTTCGGCTATGCCGGAACCTATACCACCCAGATGTACGAGTGGCAGGTTTACGTTCCCGCCCCGCCCATCGGCAAGAGCACCGCAGACTTCTCCTATACCTATGAATTCTTCCGCGGAGAAGACCTCGCAGAGCTTGATTCCAGGCTATTCCCCCACGCCGATTACGACGGAGACTGCATCATGGTGCTCCGCCTGACTCCTACGGACAATGCCGTGCACTGGTACCTTGGCATGTGGCCTCCTAAGGAGAACTTCCAGAACGAAGGCGGCCTGTACTACCTCATGACCCTGGACATGAATCCGAATGTCGCCGGGTCTGCCATGCAGGACCAGCGCTTCTTCCGCACCCGTCCCTGGTGGTACGGCGCAACAGCCAACTACAAGTGGGTTGACGAAGAAGGAGACATTGTGGACCATTGGCCATGGACCATCTCCGGATGGGCCGAAGACGCGGAGGGCAACTACGGTCCCTGGCACTACGAATACGTGATTCCGGTACCTGTGCCGGTTGGAGAGGAAACAGGCAAGTACGAGGTTGGCTACACCAAGGCCTACGACTTCTGGTCCAGCCCCGCACAGACCGGTCAGATGCAGATCTACCGTATCCACACAGACAAATAATACACAAACAATAACACAATGAAAAAACAACTACTAATTTGCATGGCCGCCGCTGCCATAATGGTAACGGGCTGCTACAACGACTCCGCAATTGTGAGCCGTCTGGACCAGCAGGAAAAGGACATCGCTGAACTTCAGAAGAATGTCAAGGACCTGCAGGACGCCGTGTCCAAGATCAACTCCAACATCGAAGGCCTCCAGAGCATTGTGAAGGCCCTTCAGGAGAATGTCTATGTAAAGGCCGTCACGGATGTGAAGAACTCTGCCGGAGAGATAATCGGCTACACAATTGAATTCACCGACAACTCCAAGATTACCATCTACCATGGTGAAAAAGGTGAGCAGGGTGACCAGGGTGTGCAGGGTGTGCAGGGTGTGCAGGGCGAGAAAGGTGAGGATGGCAGCACCCCTGTCATCGGCGTAAAGGAATCCGGCGGAATCCTTTACTGGACCATCAACGGAGAGTTCCTTGTAGACGCCAACAACCAGCCCATCCCCGTCACCGGCAACGACGGTAAGGACGGTGAGGCCGGCGCAAAAGGCGACAACGGCATCACTCCCCAGCTCCGCATCAACGAGGGCAACTGGGAAGTATCCTATGACAACGGTGAAAACTGGGACATCGTAGGCCCTGCACAGACACAGGCCGAAAATACCGGCGACGCCGTGTTCTCCGCCGTAAAGGAAACCAAGGACCAGGTTGTGTTCACCCTCACGGACGGCTCCAAGCTTGCAATTGACAAGTTTGTGGAGTTCTCCCTCAAGATAGACGACACCAAGGTGATTGACGTTGTGAAAGACGCCACCACCGAAATCCCCTACACCCTTGTTGGCGTAGGCAGCGGCACTTCCCGCGTAGACGCCGTTGCAAGCGGAGACTGGTGGGCCGAAGTTTTGGCTGCCGATGCAGCTTCCGGTACCCTCAAGGTTACCGCCGGTGCCGAAAAGAAAGCCAAGGTGATTGTGTATGCCGTAGACGGCAAGGGCCGCTCCGACATCCGCTCCCTGGTATTCAACGGAGGTACCCTCACTGCCACCGCTCCCGTTTCCGAGGCTCCCACCGCCGGTGGAGACCTTGAAGTTCCCGTTGTAACCAACGTAGACTACACCGTGGAAATTGAGGAAGCCGCCCAGTACTGGCTCTCCTACGCCATCACTAAGGCCGGTGAGGTCCGTAATGAGAAGATTGTCTTCTCCGTAGAGAAAAACGACACTCCCGCCACCCGCAGCGCCCTTGTAGAGATCAAGGACATGAGCGGCGCAGTTATCCAGAGCTTCACCGTGAAGCAGGAAAGCGGCGTTTACGAGTTCCCCGTCTTCGAGGACAATTCCTTCAAGAACTGGGTTCTGTACAACTCTCCCGCCGCAGACTACAACGAGAACCTGAAGGTGGACGCCTCCGAGGCCGCAAAGGTGACGGAACTCAATATCAGCACCGACTACACTTCCCTTAAGGGTATCGAGTGCTTCTACAACCTTAAGAAGATTACCGTCAGCGCCACCGCAAAGCTTGAGTCCCTGGACCTTTCCAAGAACAAGCAGCTCCAGGAGGTTACAATCACCAAGAGCTATGGCGCCCAGACCGTTCTCACAAGCCTGGATCTCAGTGACCTCCACGCTCTCAAGACCGTCCAGATTGGCGGTATGACCGCCATCGAGACTTTGAAGCTTGGCAGCGCCCCCGCACTTACCGGCCTCTACGCCTACAACACCGCTCTCACTGAGCTTGACGTAACCGGCTGCCCCGCCCTTGAAGGCATCTCCTGCTACGGAGCCAAGCTTGCCGCCCTTGACCTCAGCAAGAACACCAAGCTTACTTCGGCCACGGTTGGCTGCAGCACTCTTAAGACTCTCACCCTCCCTGAGGAGCCTCTTCTCACCTCACTGAGCGTTGACAACGCCGCCTTCACAAGCCTGGATCTTTCCAAGCTCACCAAGCTTACCAGCTTTGCTGCGGCCGCCACCCAGATGGAGACAATAGACCTCAGCAACTCTCCCCTTCTTACCAGCATCTCCATTGGTTCTTACGGTACCGGAGCATCCAACTCCCTGAAGGTGCTTGACGTAAGGAAGGCCACCAAGCTCACTTCCGTAAGCCTCTACTCCAACGTCCTTGAAGAAGTGATTGTCCCTAAGGGCACCAGCACCGCTTCCTGGAACTGGACCAGCTATCACATGGATCCCGACACCGGCGCGGTCAAAACCGTAAAGGTAACGGAGGTGGAAGTTGAAGGCGGAGACGAACCCGTTGTTGGAGACTTTGCTGAAGGCATTGCAGAGCCGTTTGTGAAGAAACTCATCCTTGGTAAGTTCGACAAAGACGGAGACGGTGCAATTGACGCCGCCGAAGCCGAGGCCGTGAAGGAACTCGACCTTGCAGAGCGCGGCCTTGTGGATGGAGACCTCAAGGGTCTTGAGGCCTTCCCCATTGAGAAACTCATCCTGGACGGCAACGGCTTCACAAGCTTCGACGTCCTTGCATGGCCCAAGCTCTCATGGCTCAGCATCAACAAGAACAAGCTCACGGAGCTTTCAATCGGCTCAAGCTACACCGCCCTTAACCAGAACCTTCACCTTGAGGCCGCAGGCAACAAGATCGCCAAGTTCACCGCCCCTTCATACTATGCAAAGGTGAGCTATCTGGACCTCAGTGACAACCAGCTCAGCGGCAGCTTCTCCATGCCTTACTGCTCTACGGTAGAGTATGTGAACCTTTCCGGAAACGCCCTTACAAGCGTGAACCTTACCAGCGCTTCGGCCGTGAAGGAAGTGAACGTAAGCCACAACGCCCTTACAAGCGTAGCGTTCAGCGGCTTCGGCAAGCTTGAGAAGGTGGATGTATCCTACAACAAGCTTTCGGCCTACAGCGTGAGCGCTTCCCAGACCGCCCTTGCCGAAATCAATCTTTCCAACAACGCTTTCAAGCAGCTTGACATCACTTCTATCGTGAAGTCCGCCGCCCTCAAGAAGATTGACCTTACCGGCAACCCTGAGTTCACCCTCCTTATCATCGGCAGCGGAAATACTCTCCCCGAGACCCTTGAGGTCCTTGCCGATACAGAGTTCTCCGTATTCGCAGCCAAGAATCCTACCAAGGAACTCACCTACAACCGCTACAGCTACATTTCAGGCTACGAGCTTGGCACCGGCGCAAAGGAAATTGACCTTACCGTCAACTTCGCCAACAGCGTGAAGGCCTTCGAGGTTCCTGCAGGTTCCACCATCACCATCACTTCCAACGGCAACCGCAAGGCCCTGCGCCTGTTTGCCCTTGGTATTGGCGGCAAGCCCACTGTAACCGTGAGCCGTGCAGATGGCAAGAAGGTGTACAACCACTCCGACAACAACTACTGCTCCGAGAACCCCTACACTACAGTAGAGAACGCCACCTACAAGGACGGCGCAGTTGTGATTGACGGTGACGGTGACTCCATCCTCTACTTCTTCGGCCCCACTTCAGGTACCTCCAGCGGCGGCCTGGTAGACGGTGACAAGGTTACCCTCACCGTTGGTGGAAATGACGGAGAGAGCGTTCTCATCGTGGGTCTGAACCTTGAGACTTACACCACCGACGACTATGGCTGGATGTAGGAAAAAGCTCCTTGCAACAGCCCTTCTTATGGCAGTATGTTTCCGTTCCCTGCTAGCTCAGGGAACGGGAGCTCTGCCGTTTACGCGTATCGGCCTGGACCCTGAAGTGTCTGGAATGGCCGGTGCGGGGGCTTCATTTGTCGAGACCGGCGCTTATACGGCGTTTTCCGGGGCTTCGGCACTCCCCTTTACCCTTGGGAAGGCCGATGCTGCGGTGTCGTACCGCCTTTGGGCGCCCGGTGCGGGGAAGACAAATATAGTGAGCGCTGCGGCATCCTTCAAGCCGGCAGAGAGGTTCGGCCTTGCAGTTGGATACTCCTTCCAGGCGGGGCAGGAACTTGTGAGCGGGGATAAACCGTCTTCGCACATAGTTGCCCTTGGAGCAGGTTTCGGCATTACTTCCGGATTAAGCGTTGGCGTAAATGCCCGTTATGCCATGCAGAAACTCACGGCCGAATACAAGCAGAGCGGTTTCAGCGCAGACCTTTTTGTGAACTGGATTCCCGCTCCAGGGTTTGGAGTTTCGGCAGGCGTTGCAAATTTAGGCACTTCCGTAAAGGATATGAGCGGAGACGCCTATTCCCAGCCCGCAGAGGCCCGTGTGGCCTTTGACTGGACAAGGGAGTGGGATTCGGCCGAAAAACATCAGACAAGGCTTCTTCTGGACGCTGAGGCATATTTCAGCGGTAGCCTGGCCATTACGGCCGGAGCGCAGTACAGCTGGAATAAGATGCTTTACGCCCGCGCCGGATACAGGCTGGCCGGAAAGAACAACGTCATTCCAAGCCATCTGGCGCTTGGCCTGGGAGTGCACTGGCACGGCCTACGGCTGGACCTCAGTTGGCTCACCGCCTCCAAGGCTCTTGGAAACACCCTTGCAGTTGGCCTGGGATACAGTTTCTAGCCCAGGTGCTCTATCAAAATCTTAAAGCCGATTCCAATGAGGATGACACCTCCAAGGATTTCCGGCTTTATTTTTTTTGTGACCACGTCCCCGAATTTTACCCCCAGGAAGAAGCCCAGGAGGCTCATGACAAATGAAATGACGCCGATAATTGAAATGGGCAGAAATACCTGCGTGACGGCGGTGTAACCCGTGCAGGCAAAGCTTATCCCCACCGCCAGGGCGTCTATGCTGGTGGCAATTGCAAGAAGAAGCTGGGACTTGAATCCGTAAGGGTCTACGGACTTTTCCTCGCCTTTTTTGAAAGCGTCGGAAATCATCTCCACACCAATCAGAAGCAGCAGGCCGAAGGCTATCCAGTGGTCCACGGCCTCAAGATAGGTGTAGAACCAGCTGGTGAGAAACCAGCCCGCAAGGGGCATCAGGGCCTGGAAAAAGCCAAACAGAAAGGCCAGCCTGAGCATCAGGCCAGCCTTTAGTTTCCTGACCAGTACGCCGCAAACAACGGACACCGTGAAGCAGTCCATTGCAAGGGCCAGGCCCAGCAGGATCAGTTCAACCGTGCTTTTCACCTCTTGTCTTCAATGGTAACTCCGGGGAAATCTGCGGGGTTGAAGGTGACATCGGCCTCGGTGACATTGAAATCGATGTCTTTCATGGTCATGGTGACTCCGGATGTCTTGGCCGAAAGTGATATGGGCATGTAGGTGCCCTTAGCCACCACTATTTCCATGTTTTTGGGGTCGTCCTTAGTCTTGTTGGTCTTGGACTTCTTGCAGGCAATGTACCAGCGGTCGCTGGTCTCTTTCCTGATGGAGACGTCGTAGCCTTCGGCCACGCCCTTGAACATTTCGGCGTCGTCGGAGTCGGACTTCTCATCCGGTTTCATGTTCTCAATGGTCACCGTGTTCTTTTCCTTGAGGTATGTCCAGCTAGTCCTGCTTTTGTGGTCCATCCAGGTGATTCCCTCTTTTCCTGCAGCTTCAATTACCATTTTGGACTTGTCGCCGTAAGTGAACACACGGGTTCCCATGGTGCCCAGGATGGGGATTTTCATCTCCATGGTCATGACAATGGCATCACTCTTGGAGCTGGGTTCCATCACCTTCTCCATGCGGGCAAGGATTTCCTCTGCGCTCTGAGCAAAGGCGGCAAAGCCAATTGCAAGGCCTGTGA
>DGXO01000001.1:0-2399 GCA_002395605.1 Bacteroidales bacterium UBA4230 | reverse complement strand
AGGTCACTGAAAATATTGCCTTCGTCGTAGCTGTAGGCACCGTGATCAAGGTTTTTCACGTTTTCCTGCTTAAGGCGGTTGCGGCAGTCGTTGATGCGCTTTTCGGCCTCTACGTTGGAGCTGATGCTCATATCCTCCCTGTGACCTGCAAGAGCTGCGTTCATGCGGTTAAGTGCCACGTCAAGGAGCGAGAACATTTCCTGTACGCCGGCTTCAAGCTGGCCGGAGAAAGTAATCTTCTGGTCCAGTTTGCGTTTCAGGATACGGGCCAGGTTGAAATTGGAGTCTCCAAGGGATTCAAGCTCGGAGATAGCCCTGAGCATGCCGCGGATCTTGTCCTTTGTGTCGTCGGAGAGGTGGGCGTCTCCAACGGAACCCAGGTATTTACCAATCTCGTTCTCCATCTGGTCGCTCATTTCTTCGGCCTTCTTGATGCGGTCGAAGAGGGCTGCAAAGGCTTTTTCATCCTGGATGATATAAAGCTCCTTCACAAGGCCGAACATACGTTGCATCTTCTCTCCAAAGACCACAATCTCCTTCTGGGCCTGGAGAACGGAGAGTTCCGGAGTCTTCATCAGGCCGCCGCGGATATACTGAAGGCGGAATTCGTCTTCTTCATCGGATTTACGGGGTTTGATGATAAAGCACACCACTTTCTCAATCTGGGGAATAAACCATATGAGGACAGCCGTATTTATCACGTTGAAGCAGGTATGGAAGGTTGCAAGGGCAAAGGAGAGCTGCGTGGGGCTCTGCTCCGCGGCAGTAGGATCCATTCCCACAATGCTGCACACCATCCTCACAAACGGGAAGAATAAGATGAGCACCCAGATTACGCCGAAGACGTTGAAAAGGAGGTGGGCCATGGCGGTGCGCCTGGCCTGGGTGTTGGCGCTCATTGCAGCCAGGTTTGCGGTGACTGTGGTGCCTATATTCTCACCCATAACCAGTGCAATACCCTGGTAGATGGTGATGGCGCCGGTTGCGCAAAGAACCATCGTAATGGCCATGAGGGCGGCCGAACTCTGGACTATAGCGGTAAGTATGGTGCCTATGAGAAGGAACAGGAGAATGGTGCCGTAATTTGTTTCAAAGCTTGCAAAGAAATCCACCACGGCCTGGTTGCTGGCAAGGTCCATTTCCGTGCCGGTTTGCTTGAGCATTCCAAGGGCAAAAAGAAGGAAGCTGAGGCCGAAGAGGAAATCTCCTATATAACGGTGCTTTCCAAGCTGGATGAGGATTATACCCACAAGGAACGCCGGCCAAACCACGTTGGTGACGTTGAAGGAGAATCCGGCCGACATTATCCAGGCGCTGAGCGTGGTTCCTATATTGGCACCCATGATTATGGAAATTGCCTGAGCCAGGGTAAGGAGGGCGGCATTTACAAAGGACACCGTCATGACCGTAGTTGCGGCCGAAGACTGTACCGCAACCGTTACAAGTGCGCCTGTGGCAACGCCTGAAAAGCGGTTCTTGGTCATTGAGCCCAGCAAATGACGGAGCTGGGGACCGGCCATTTTCTGAAGGGCCTCGCTCATTACCTTCATTCCATAAATAAGAAGGGCGATGGACCCAAGGAGCTTAAGAGCTATAAGCATATTGTTTTCAGGTTTGGTTTATTCTTACAAATATACCACTTTTCGGCGAAATAAAAAAGAGCGCCCGTTTGAGCGCTCTTTTGCATTGTTTTCGAGTTTTCTTAGATTCTCTTGAAGTTCTGGGTGATAATGAGATTGTAGTCTCCGAACATCCGTGTAAACTCTGATGCAGCCTCAGGAACGGAACCCATCACATCCTTGTAGTTAACCTTAAGGGAAAGCTCGGTTGCGGTGAGCTTCAACACAGTCATGTCCATGGAAACCGCCTTGCCATTCTCCATTGTACCGCTGATGGTAAGTTTGGAGCCTTCGTGCTTGTAGGTTACAGGGACATTTTCTTCCTTCCACTTGCCTTCTTCATCCTTTGCAGCAGCCTTGATGGTGCCGTCTGCGTTGAAAGTAACCCTGGATGTGCCGTTGGTGATCTCGGTAAGGCCTTCCATGCTTTGATTTGCAATTATATCCAATTGCTCTTCAGGAATGCCCTGCTTTTTAAGCAAGTCAATGATAATCTGCTTGAGGTCTACTTCCTTTCCGTCCTTGTCAAGGGCCGAAACACTTGAAGTTGTGGTTTCCCATGTACCTACAATGGATGCGGTGATTGCTGATCCATCACCGGCTTTCTGGCAGCTTGAAATGGCTACAGAAGCCACAACTGCTGCAACTGCTAAAATAATTTTTTTCATCGTTTTTGATTATTAATGGTTGTCTTATTCCTAATCTAGATTACAAATATACTAATTTTTATGTAAACAAAAAGGCCGGGCGCTTTCACGTCCGGCCTTCGAAGAACCGCAG
>DGXO01000042.1:4900-14021 GCA_002395605.1 Bacteroidales bacterium UBA4230 | reverse complement strand
GTACTTGTAGTCCTTGAGGTTGGCCTTGCCCTGGGCGAGTTTCACGCTTGCGGGAACCTTTGCGGCCTCTTCTTCGGTGAGGAGGAACGGGCGGATTGCTGCGTGAGGGCAAACAAATGCGCAGTTGTTGCACTGGATACATTTTTCGGCATCCCAGGTGGGAACGTTAACGGCTACTCCGCGCTTTTCAAAGGCGGCGGTGCCGTTGGGCATGGTGCCGTCTGCGTAAGGCAGGAAGGCGCTTACGGGGAGGGTGTCACCGGCTTGTGCGTTCACGATGTCGGCGATGTCCTTCACGAATGCAGGAGCAAGACGGTCCTTATTGGGGTTCTCGAACTTGGCGGTAATTTCGGCCCACTCTGCGGGAACCTTGATTTCGGTGTATTCACCGCCACGGTCTACGGCAGCGAAGTTCATGTTCACCACGTTTTCACCCTTCTTGCCATAGGACTTCACAATTGCGTCCTTCATGTACTTCACGGCGTCTTCGGCGGGGATGATGCCGGTGATGCGGAAGAATGCGCTCTGGAGGATGGTGTTGGTGCGGCCTCCAAGGCCGATTTCGGCGGCAATCTTGGTGGCGTTGATGATGTACACCTTGATGTGCTTGCGGCCGATGGTGGCTTTAACGTTGTCGGGGATGTTCTTGATGGTCTCTTCTTCGTCCCAGAGGGAGTTGAGGAGGAGGGTGCCGCCTTCCTTGATGCCCTTCAGGACATCGTATTTCTTAAGGTAGGAGGGGACGTGGCAGGCCACGAAGTCCGGGGTGTTCACAAGGTACGGGGCCTTGATGGGGCTTACGCCGAAGCGGAGGTGCGAGCAGGTGTAGCCACCGGATTTCTTGGAGTCGTAGTCGAAGTAGGCCTGGCTGTAGAGGTCCGTGTGTGAGCCGATGATCTTGATGGTGTTCTTGTTGGCGCCGACGGTACCGTCAGAGCCAAGGCCGTAGAACTTGCACTCTGTGGTGCCGGGCTTCACGATGGAAACCTCTGACTTGATGGGGAGGCTCTTGAAGGTGACGTCGTCCACGATGCCGATGGTGAAATCGGCCTTAGGCTCCTTCATGTCAAGATTGTCGTAGACGGCCACGATCTGGGCGGGAGTGGTGTCCTTTGAGGACAGGCCATAACGGCCGCCGATGATAAGGACGTTGTCCTTGCCCTGGAAGAGGGCCTTGACGTCTGTGAAGAGGGGTTCGCCCACTGCGCCGGGCTCCTTGGTGCGGTCCAGGACGGCGATTTTGCGAACGCTCTTAGGAAGGACGGAGAAGAAGTATTTCTCACTGAAGGGCCTGTAGAGGTGGCAGGTGATGAGACCGTACTTGCGGCCGCGGCCTGCGAGGTAATCGATGGTTTCCTTGATGGTTTCGGTTACAGAACCCATTGCAACGATGATGTTCTCTGCGGTGGGGTCTCCGTAGTACTCGAAGGGACGGTAGCTGCGGCCGGTGAGTTCCGTGATTTCACCCATGTAGCGGGCTACGATATCCGGAACTGCATCGTAGAACTGGTTGCGGGTTTCAACTGCCTGGAAGTAAACGTCTCCGTTCTGGGCGGTACCGCGGGTGACGGGAGCATCCGGGTTGAGGGCGCGCTCGCGGAAGCGGCGGAGGGCCTTTTCAGATACCATGCTGCGGAGGGCGTCTTCGTCGAGGGCCTCGATCTTCTGGATTTCATGGGAGGTGCGGAAACCGTCAAAGAAATGAAGGAAGGGGAGGGAGGCCTTGATGGAGGCGAGGTGTGCCACTGCGGCCATGTCCTGGGCTTCCTGGACGGAACCGGATGCCAGCATGCAGAAGCCGGTCTGGCGGCAGGCCATGACGTCCTGATGGTCTCCGAAGATGGAGAGGGCGTGGCTGGCCAGTGCACGGGCGCTCACGTGGAATACGGTGGGCAGCATTTCACCGGCAATCTTGTACATATTGGGGATCATGAGGAGAAGTCCCTGGGAAGCGGTGAACGTTGATGTGAGGGCACCTGCCTGGAGAGAGCCGTGAACGGCGCCAGCGGCACCGGCCTCGGACTGCATTTCAGTTACCTTTACGGTTTCTCCCCAAAGGTTCTTTTTGCCGTGAGCAGCCCACTCATCAATGTTCTCTGCCATTGTGGATGACGGAGTGATAGGGTAGATGGCTGCATGCTCGCTGAACAGGTAAGCGATGTTGCTGGCGGCATAGTTACCATCACAGGTGATGAATTTCTTTTCGTTTGCCATAATTTTTAGTGTGGTTAATATAGATAATTGTTATTGAATTCCTTCGATGATGATGGCGGAGGGGGACACCCTTTCCGGAGCATTTGCCCGGATAGGGTCGCGAAGCGACGCGGAGGAAAGGGTGTCTCCCTCTGCAATGTCCGGAATAGAAGAGATAATCCGTTTTGCAAGCCCTTGAAGGACATCTCCGGGGCCGATTTCAACAAAGCGGGAGGCTCCGTCCTGAATCATGTTAAGGACGGTCTCGGTCCAGCGGACCGGGCTTGTGAGCTGCTTAAGGGCATTTTCCTTGATGACTGCCGGATCCGTTGTGGGAGCGGCGGTTGCGTTTTGGTAGATGGGGTAGCGGGGTGCCTTGAACGGGGTGGCCTCTATGGCCTTTGCAAGTTCTGCGCGGGCCGGCTCCATGAGAGGGGAGTGGAAGGCACCGCTGACGGGAAGGACAAGTGCACGTTTGGCACCGGCTTCCTTGAGGCGTGCGCAGGCTTCCTCCACGGCCGCCTTTTCTCCGGAGATGACTACCTGCCCGGGGCTGTTGTAGTTGGCGGGAACAACGCCGGGGATGCTGGCGCAAACTTCCTCTATGACACTGTCCGGGATCTTGATGATGGCAGCCATGGTGCCGGGAACGGTTTCGCAGCACTTCTGCATTGCCGCCGCGCGTGCGGCTACAAGCCGAAGGCCGTCTTCAAAACTGAGCGCCCCTGCGGCAACCATTGCGGAGAATTCCCCAAGCGAGTGGCCCGCAACCATATCCGGCTGCTGAGCCTGTTCCATTGCGAGGATTGTGGAGTGGATGAAGATTGCCGGCTGGGTAACCCTGGTGGCCTTGAGGTCTTCGGCCTCTCCTTCAAACATTATGTCCGTGATGCGGAAGCCAAGGATGTCATTGGCCCTTTCAAACAGCTCCTTGCGGGAGGGGTAAAGTTCTTTGGCCATTCCCGGAAATTGGGAGCCCTGGCCGGGGAAAATATATGCTGTCTTCATTAAATATCTATAAGCGTACAAATATAGCAATTTTTTTCGTTCGTTGCAAAAAGAAAGCCACTCTCCGCCCTCCTCCTTCCGGGCCTCCATGCCCGCCACTGCCCAGGGCATCTGCGTCCCCGTCCACGTTTTCGGCCGTTATTCGTGCTCGAACCTGCCGATTTGGTCTCTCCGAGCACGTTTGACCCCTGTTTTTGTGCTCGAACCTGCCGTTTTGATCTCTCCGAGCACGCTTGACCCCTGTTTTCGTGCCCGAATGCTTGTTCGGAGGCCGAAGGCCGACAAGGGGGTGTTTGAGGGGGCAGACAAGTTTGGCCCGGCATAAGCCAGGCCAAACTTGTACCCTCGCTCGGAATCGAACCGGGACCAACGGAACCGGAATCCGTTATTCTATCCTTTAAACTACGAGGGCAACGGGATGCAAATTTAGCAAATTTTTTTGGAAGCGGGACGGGTTTTTGATATATTTGCAAAGAGATAACGCTAAAACAACTGAGTATGAACCTTTTCAACCCTGAAATCAAATTGGAGAAGCAGCTTCAGGCGCAAATTTACAATGCCCTGGAAGGAGACGTAGTGAATTATATCCTCTCCCATGCAGGAGACACCCAGAACGACATATTCCTCAAAAGCTGGAAGGAGGGCGGCAGCATGAAAGTAACCCCTGACGTGATGAAGGATTTCTACGACCTTTGCATGGGGGTCAAGCGGCGCCTCGCATTCAACGAGCCCGTGGATTTCTTCATTGCGGGAAGCCCGGAAGTGAACGCCAATGCGATTTCGGCCTTCAAAGAGGGTAACCCTCACATAGTTACAATATACTCAGGCCTTTACAACCTCATGACCCAGGACGAGCTTCGTTATGTCGTGGGGCATGAACTTGGGCACCTCATAAACAAGGATGGCAAACTTGGGCGCCTGCTTGGATTTGTGTACCCCAACCCCGCCCAGATGCCCATGGCACTTGCCTTCAAGGTGAGAATCCATGACCAGCTTCAGGAACTTGTGGCCGACCGCTACGGCTACCTAGCCTGCGGCAACCTTGAGGCATGCGTGACCAGCGTTTTCAAGCTCTCTTCAGGGCTGGACCTTCCAAAGCTTGGAGTAAGCATAGACGCCCTTATGGAGCGCAACGACAAATCCCTTGAATTCTTCCTCCACGAAGGAGGAATCAGCGACGACACCCACCCCGTGAACCCCATCCGCGTCCAGGCGCTTAAACTGTTCGCATGCGCCCGCTCCGACAAAGAGCTTGAAGACGGCATGAACGAACTCATCCAGGTTCTCCTCAAAAGCGGCGGAAACCCCATGGACCCTCCCATGTCCATTTTCCTTGCCACAGCGGGTATCATTGCCGGCAGCATCGACGGCCAGCTCACAAAGGCCGAATATGAGAGTATCATAGCAAATCTCAGCGCCTCACACCTTTTCCCGTCAGGCTTTGTGGAAAACATTCATAATGAGGACATTGACAAGCTCTTCACTGAGTCCGTAAACGCCCTAATCAAGATGGATGGCAACATACGCCCCGCGCTTCTTCAGTACATGATTGAAATCGTTCTCTCGGACCACGACATCCATGAGAAGGAGGTTGCTTTCATCTACGACATCGGCCAGAAACTTGGCCTTGGCATGGAGGACATTTCCCGCATTTTCGGCGGGGCCATCCAGCGGTACTTCAGTCCCAGCCTGTCGTCCCTGGCATAAAGATTTCCGCATATGACCACACAGGGGCCGACTAAAAAGTAGATTCTTCGGCAGGTTCACCTGCCTCAGAATGACATGAGACTGTCATTCTGAACGAAGTGAAGAATCTATTTAGTCGGCCCCTTTTGTTTTCCGTCCACGAAAACGGGCAAAAACGTGGCCGAGCAGAGCGAAAGCGGGGACGGTGGAGTTTCCGCGCAGTTTCAGATTGTAAAAAAATGCGTATATTTGCGAAATGTTTTTGAAACAAAACTAAATCAATAACACTAATTCTTTATTATGAAAAAACTACTTGTATCAGCACTTGTGCTGGCTCTTGGCTTCAGTGCGTTTGCACAGGAAGAGGAGAAAGAAATGAAAAAAGGCTGGAGCTTCGGCCTGCTGCCCACTGCAACTTATTCGGTTGACAACGGTTTCCAGGCAGGTGCCTTTGGTGACGTCTATTATTATGGTGACGGCTCCACTTATCCGGATCCCCTCCACAAGATAAGCTGGGAAGGCTCTTACTTCACCCACAGCCACCGCATGCGTCTTTACCTGGCGTATGACTCCAAGTACCTTATCCCCAACATGCGCGTAAACGCATCGGTCACCTACATGACAGACCCCCTGTACAGCCTGTGGGGCTTCAACGGTGCGGCCGCAACCCAGAATTACGATGTATGGTCCAACCGTAACCAGGACCAGGCCATTCCCGCCTCCGCCACGGATCAAACCCTTACCAACATTAACTATTACGGCATGAGCCGCAAGATGCTGCGTATCCTTGCCAACTTCCAGGGCCAGATTGTCCCTCACCTCAACTGGGCTGCCGGCGTGAACTTCTGGAAGTGGGACCTTGGCGCAATGAAGGATAACGGCGTAAAGGTAGGCGACGAAAGGCGCTATTACAACACAAACGCCACCCTGTATAACTTCCTCACCAATGCAGGTGTTATCTCGGAGGCCGAAAAGAACGGCGGTCTTGCACTTGAGCTGAACGCCGGCCTCGTTTTCGACACCCGTGACATCGAGGCTGCCCCCAACAAGGGTATCTGGGCCGAGGCTTACCTCAACGGCAATGTCCTTAACCAGCGCTACCTGAAGGCCTGCGCCTATTTCCGTCACTACATCAGCATCCCCATCCACATCCCTGCCGGTGAGCCCGTGTTTGCATACCGCCTTGCATGGCAGCAGACAATTGCCGGTGAAACCCCGCTGTACATGATCCAGAACAACCCTCTGCTTGTCCAGCGCAACATGATCTCCGAAGGCTTCGGCTCCTCCAACACCATCCGCGGTCTCCGTGAAAACCGTATCCTCGCAGAAGGCATGGCATGGGCAAACCTGGAGCTCCGCGTCAAGCTTGTGAACTTCAAGCTCTTCAACCAGTACTTCTACATTGCCGTGAACCCGTTCTTCGATGCCGGTATCATCACCAAGCAGTACAAGGCCGACGCCCTTGCAAAGATTGCCGTTGACGGTAAAATCTACGACCCCACCTTCAACACCCTCACTGGCACCACAGATCCTATCTACGACGCCTCCAAGGCCGGCAGCATTGTCTACAGCGGCGGTGCAGGCTTGAAGATCGCCATGAACCAGAACTTCATCGTATCGGCCGATTTCGCAAAGTGCTTCACTCCCGGAATGGATGCAGGCCTTTGGATCGGTATCGGCATTAACTATCAGTTCTAAGCCATGAAGAGAATTACCAACATTTTGGCCATTGCGCTTTTGGCCATCTCAATGACAAGCTGCCTTGCCGGCAAGTTCATGTCAAGTTTTGCACTTACACCCAACCCTCACGGCGTTGCCGATATCGACCGCACCCGTGCAAAGGCCGATTCCCTGATGCCCGGCTCCACCGCCTGGTACGACGGCCTGAAGGCCCAGGGCATCCTCAAGGACACCTGGACCACCAGCTGGGACGGCAAGAACCTCCACGCATGCTACGTTCCTGCAAAGGATCCCGCAAACGCCCAGGGTACCGCAATCGTTGTCCACGGTTACGGAGACAACCACTTTGTATTCCTCTATCTTGTACGCATGTACAGGGATGAGTTCAACTACAACGTCCTGTTCCCTGACCTCCAGTATCACGGATACTCGGAGGGCGACGAAATCCAGATGGGCTGGTTCGACCGCCTTGACCTTGAAATCTGGGCAAAGGAAGCCCACAAGATTTTCAACGACGACTTCATGGTGTTCCACGGCGTGTCAATGGGCGGAGCAACCGTCATGATGGCATCCGGCGACGAGCTCCCGGAATACGTGAAGGCAATCGTGGAAGACTGCGGCTATGCTTCCGTTGTAAAGCAGTTCAACCAGAACCGCAAGGAAAGCTTCGGCTTCATCCCTCCGGATGTTCTCCAGAGCGCAAGCCTGGTTACAAAGAAAAACTACGGCTGGGGCTTCTGGGAGGCTTCTTCGGTGGAGCAGCTCAAAAAGAGCACCGTCCCCATGCTTTTCATCCATGGTGACGCCGACGACTTTGTCCCGTTCAGCCATCTCCAGCTCAACTATGACGCTAAGAAAAACGGCTACAAGGAAATGTACGTGTGCCCCGGCGCAGTGCATGCCAACTCCTATGCCAAGGATCCCGAAACCTACAAGCACAGGGTTCTGAACTTCCTCAAAACCGTGAAGAACATGCTTGATTTGGGTATTTATCCGGACGGAACCAACAGAGCATACATAGTTAACAAATGAGTAAAAAGTACATTCTGGCCCTGGATCAAGGAACTAGCTCCTCCAGGGCCATAGTTTTTGACCATGAGGGCAAAATCTGCTCCGTGGCCCAGCAGGAGTTCACCCAGCATTTCCCCAAACCGGGCTGGGTGGAGCACGACCCCATGGAAATCTGGTCCTCCGAGGCCGCCGTCATCGCCCAGGCCATCTCCAAAATAGGGATCAACGGGCTGGACATTGCTGGTATCGGCATAACAAACCAGAGGGAAACCACCATTGTATGGGATGCCGAAACCGGCCTTCCCGTGTACAACGCAATTGTGTGGCAGGACAGGCGCACCTCCGAGTTCTGCGACTCCCTCAAGGCCGAAGGACTGGTGGAGAAAATCCGCCGTAAGACAGGCCTTATCATCGATGCCTATTTCTCCGGCACCAAGATCAAGTGGATCCTGGACAACGTCCCCGGCGCCCGTGAGAAGGCGGTTGCAGGAAAACTGCGCTTCGGCACGGTGGATTCCTGGCTTGTGTGGCAGCTCACAAGGGGAGAAGTGCATATCACGGACGTTTCCAACGCCTCCCGTACAATGCTCTTCAACATCAATACCCTTGAGTGGGATGCCGAACTCCTGGACCTTCTTGGAGTGCCCGCATCCATGATGCCGAAGGTGTGCTCCTCGTCTGAGATTTACGGCTACACCAAGACCACCATCTTTGCCCATGAGGTTCCCATTGCCGGAATCGCCGGAGACCAGCAGGCCGCCCTTTTCGGCCAGATGTGCACGGATCCCGGCTCTGTGAAGAACACTTACGGCACCGGCTGCTTCCTTCTTATGAATACCGGCAAGGAGCCCATCCTTTCCATGAACAACCTCCTCACTACGGTTGCATGGAAGATAGGGGACACCGTGAACTACGCCCTTGAAGGCTCCATCTTCGTTGGCGGCAGCGTTGTCCAGTGGCTTCGTGACGGCCTTGGGGTAATCCGCTCATCCTCAGAGGTTGAGGCCCTGGCTGCCAGCGTCCCGGACAACGGCGGCGTGTACTTTGTGCCCGCTCTCACCGGCATGGGCGCCCCTTACTGGGACCAGTACGCCCACGGCGTTATCTGCGGCATCACCCGCGGCACCACTTCGGCCCATATAGCCCGCGCAGCGCTTGAGGGCATCGCCTTCCAGACCATGGACATAGTCCGCGCTATGGAAAAAGACGCCGGCGTGAAACTCTCAGAGCTCAAGGTAGACGGCGGGGCATCGGCCAACAACCTCATGATGCAGTTCCAGGCCGATATCCTTGACACTTCCGTAATCCGTCCTAAGGTAACCGAAACCACCGCCATGGGCGCCGCCTATCTTGCAGGCCTTGCAGTAGGCTTCTGGGGCTCCCTTGACGAAATCAAGCAGCAGTGGCAGGCCGACCGCACCTTCACCCCCTCAGGTGAAGACATGTCCGCCGCCCGCGCCGGCTGGGCCGATGCCATCAAACGAACAATCAATAGGTAATTATATGGGAGGTATGTATGCCTGAACCGTCGGCTTCGCCGACC
>DGXO01000042.1:1558-4789 GCA_002395605.1 Bacteroidales bacterium UBA4230 | reverse complement strand
GCCGAGGGTGGCCATGGGTTCAGGCATACATACCTCCCATAAAAAACATTTTGAATATGAATCCTCAGTTTATTTTTGAATTTATCGGCACACTGGTGCTGGTTCTGCTGGGCGACGGCGTCTGCGCAGCATGTTCCCTGAATAAGTCCAAGGCAAAAGGTGCCGGATGGGTGGTGATTACACTTGGATGGGGCCTTGCCGTGATGATGGGTGTACTCATTGCCGGGCCTGTTTCAGGAGCACACCTCAATCCGGCCGTAACGCTTGGCCTTGCCATTGCGGGAACCTTCGACTGGTCACTGGTCCTTGGTTACATTGTGGCCCAGATGCTTGGCGGTTTTGTTGGTGCAGTGCTTGTATGGCTCTTCTACAAAGACCACTACAAGGCAACGGCCTCGGAGCCCGACACCATGCTTGGCACTTTCTGCACCATGCCGGCCATTGCGAATCCCTGGCGCAACTTCCTATCGGAGGTCATCGCCACCTGCGTGCTGGTATTCGTGATCCTGGCCCTTGGAACTCAGGGCAACGCCTTCCAGGTTGGCCCCGTGAGCGCATCTACCGGCTCTCTTGGCGCCTGGCCTGTCACCTGCCTTATCATGTCGCTGGGCATGTCCCTTGGCGCAACCACGGGTTACGCCCTCAACCCCGCCCGTGACCTCAGCCCCCGCTGCGCTCACGCCATCCTTCCCATCGAGGGCAAGGGCTCAAGCGGCTGGTGGTACAGCTGGGTTCCCGTCTGCGGCCCTATGACCGGCGCAGCCGTCGCCGCCGGCCTGTACCTTTTGGTCTTTTAGCCTGGCGCCTATCGGCCTAAGTATCAGCTATTTACTAACAATCGGGTGCACATGCAGGTGCACCCGATTGTTTATAATATGTTGGAAGTCAATGTGTTTGGCGGCAGAAATCAGCCTTTGCGCTCTTCCTTTAGCGTAAGGGCCATGAAGAGCATGGCAAGGATGCAGGCGGCAATGAGGAGCACGAAGGTGGAGTTCCAGCCAAGGGACTGGGCCACAAGGCCAAGGATCCAGTTGGCAAGGAGGAACGTGCCGAAGAAGTAGCCGAAAAAGCCCGTAAGGCCTGCGGCGGTACCGGCGGCGTTCTTGGGTGCAAGGTCAAGTGCTTGTACGCCGATGAGCATCACGGGGCCGTAGATGAAGAATCCTATGCCGATGAGGCATATCATTACCACTGTAATGTTGTCAATGAACTGCCAGTAGAGCACCACAAACACCAGCACCAGCGCCATGAAGATGATTGTGGGCAGGGCGCGGCGTCCGTGGAACACTTTGTCTGACAGCCAGCCGCAGATGATGGTGCCGGGAATGGCTGCAAATTCATAGGCCGAATATGCCCAGCCCATGGACTTGATGTCAATGCCCTTTTCCGTAAGCAGGGTAGGGGCCCAGTCCAGGCAGCCGTAACGGACCATATACACAAAAGCGTTTGCAAGCGCTATGAACCACAGGAACTTGTTGTTGAGGACATATTTGAAGAAAATGTCCTTGGCCGAAAGGGTTTCCTCGGATTTCTCGGAGTAGTTCTTGGGGTAGTCGCCTCGCCAAGCCTCCACGCTCTGAAGGCCGCAGGACTGCGGAGTGTCCCTGAGAAGGATGTATGCCAGCACGGCTATCATGAGCGCAACCGCGGCAGGGAAGGCAAAGGTGCCGATGAGGAAGTAAAGCTCCGAGTGGGCGCCGTAGAACCAGCTTCCGAACCAGATGGCGCCGTAGGTGGCCATGAGGCCCACCAGGCCGCCGCCAACGTTATGGGCGCAGTTCCAGATGCTCATCATGGTGCCGCGTTCTCCGGGGGAGAACCAGTGGGTCATGACTCGGCCGCAAGGAGGCCATCCCATGCCGTTGAACCACCCCACGCAGGCATTCAGGATACCCATCACCACAATTGCCAGAGCTTTGTTGTCGGCCCCTATATACTTGATGGGAACAATCATGAACGCCATGGAAAGGGCGCTTAGGATAAGCCCCAGCGGCAGGAAGACGCGGGCGTTTGAGCGGTCGCTCACGCTTCCCATAAGGAACTTTGAAAGGGCGTATGCGGCCGCGTTGATACCTAGCACAAAGCCAAGTTCGGCCTTCTGGAATCCAAGCGGAGCCATGAAGGGAATGGCCAGCGAGAGGTTTTTTCTGACAAGATAGAAACCGGCGTAGCCTATGAATGCGCCGATGAAAACCTGCCAGCGGAGACGCTTGTACTTAGCATCGGCCTCAGGACCTGTCTGGGCCGGCAGATAAGCGGGTTGTCTTAAGAAACTGAGCATTGCTATCTTACAACTTCAATGAGGCGGTTAGGGTAGTTTGAAATGATGGCGTCTACGCCGCATTTGACCATGCGTTTCATCTCCGGCTTGCTGTCTACGGTCCATGGAACTACACCGATTCCATGTTCATGGCACCATGCAACGTTTGCGCGGGTTACAACGTGGGATTCTGGGCTCCACCACTGAGGGACAAAATCAAGCCTTTCAAGGAGGCTCTCTATGTCCCCGCCCTCTTCAAACTCCGTGAGGTAGGAAAGGGTGACATCCGGCCATTTCTCATGGATGTAGTTGAGCGCACGGACATCGAAGCTCTGGACAATGAGGCGGTCTCCGAGATTCTTGGAGAGAAGGAGGGGAATGCATACGTCGCAGAAGGTGCGGTAGTCCGGCCAAAGGGTGCCTTCGCCTTCGGCATCAACGGACTTAATCTCAATATTGTAGTTCACGGGAGTTTTGGCATAGCTCTCCGTGAAATCTATGAGCTCCGATGCCAGGGGCTTTGACACGGCCATCTTCTCTTGGTCGGGCCAGCGGTCTACGTGCCTAAGACCAACGTCGTACTTTGCAACGCTGTCGTAGGGCATGGTGAAGATGTACTCCTTGGGGTCTCCCTTCTTCACGAGGGAACCGTCCGGGCGGGTGGAGTAGCGCTCGTGGAAGTAAGGGTCGTGGGACACCACAACCTGCATATCGGAGGTGACGTGGAGGTCGAACTCAAGGGTGTTCACGCCAAGGTCCAGGGCGTTTTTCATGGCGGGAATGGTGTTCTCCGGGTACAGGCCCGCTCCGCCGCGGTGAGCCTGGACGTCAATGGGAGTCTTGGGGGCCGAAGTGCCGCAGGATACCGCGGCGACAATGGCAAAAGGTAGAAGTATGCGTTTCATTACGAGTTTGGTTTATATTCATAATTTGAGATTCTTCGACTTCGCCCTTCGGGCTTCGCTCAGAAT
>DGXO01000042.1:0-1507 GCA_002395605.1 Bacteroidales bacterium UBA4230 | reverse complement strand
CGCCCTTCGGGCTTCGCTCAGAATGACAAGAGGGCTACTCCAGGGATTCGGCAAGGATTGATATGGGGTTCATGACGGTGTAGCCGGTGCTCATCTCTATCTGCCATTTGCAGGTTTCGCAGTCGCAGGCCACAACGTCAGGGTTCACGGTTTTAATCTGGTCAAAAAGGGCCGCCCCAATGGCCTGTGAGGCCTCGTAGTTCTCTTTCTTGAAGCCGTAGGTTCCGGCAATTCCGCAGCAGGCCGAATCCAGAAGGGTGAATTCCACCCCGGGAATCATTTTGAGGATTTTCTCCGAGAAAACGCCCCAGCCCAGTTTTTCCATGTGGCAGGGGACGTGGTAGGCCACCTTTTTGTGATAACCGGCCTTGAACTTGAGCGTGGCGCCCTTTTCCAGTTTCTCGAAGATAAAGCGCACGGCCATGAGGATGGAAACGCGTACGGCCGAATTGTCCACTCCAAGAAGGTTGGGATATTCGTCCCTGAGGGTGAGCGTACATGTGGAGGACGATGTCACTACCTTGAGCCCGCCGTCTACAACGGCCTTTTTGAGGACTTCAACATTGTGCCCGGCCTGTTTTGTGGCCTGCTTGGAAAGCCCGTTTGTAATGAGGGCGATTCCGCAGCACTTTTCCTTTTCAAGGAGCTGGACTCCTACTCCCAGGGCGTTGAGAACCTTCACAAGGTCTTTTCCAAGTTGGGGGTAGTTGTAGTTCACATAGCAGCCGTGGAAATACGCCACCTGCTCCGGGAAGGCCGCCTGCTCTTTACGATGGCGTTTGAGCCAGCCCTCGAAGCTGCGGGCGCTGTATTTGGGGAAGGTGCGGTGCCTGTCTATGGCAAGGGTCCAGTCCAGGGCCTGCTTGGCAATTCCAAGGCCCGTGACGCCGTTCACAATAGGTGCGAACGGCCTTGCCATGGTTCCCATGAAATCTGTGTTGGCAAGCATTACGTCCCTCAGTTTTGGGGCCGATTTCTCATACTTTATGCGGGCGCTCTGGATAAGGTCCGCCACATCAACTCCGGACGGGCACGCTACCTCGCAGCGCTTGCAGTTGAGGCAGTACTTGAGCGCATAGTTAAAGAAGTAAGGGTCTTTCAGGCGAAGCCTTTCACCGTCCGGGCCGGCCTGTTTGGGGCCGGGATAAAGCGGATTCACCTGCAGCACGGGGCAGTAAGCGGTGCACACCGTGCACTTCATGCATTCCTCGAAATTGTGGGAACTCTGTGTATATTCCTGAAGTTTCATACTACATTTCCTTTTGAGATTCTTCGACTCCGCCCTTCGGGCTCCGCTCAGAATGACAAGGGTCGACTGCGATGAATTCCAGGCGCTCATCAGAGCGCCCGGCGGAGGCCGGGTCCGAGGGCTTGTCCCGAGGACTTATAGGCCGGGAGCCGCAGGGGGATAATAGGGGGGCGGAGCCCCCCTCAAATTCGGGAGGGGCCCAAAGCTTGCTTTGGGAGGGGTCGGCGCAGCCGACGGTTTGACATACACATATCTCTT
>DGXO01000020.1:16895-22654 GCA_002395605.1 Bacteroidales bacterium UBA4230 | reverse complement strand
AGGAAGAGGGCGAATACCGCTATCATTGTATAGTAGCCGAAGCGCTCGCCGGTGTTGGCAAGGGCAAGGGCGAAGAGTCCTTTAGGTTGTCCTTTGAACATAATCAGAAACTATTTTACGGGTACATTTTCAAGAACGGCCTTCAGATATTCCCAGGTGCGGGCTACGGAGGCGATGTTCACTTTTTCATCCGGGCTGTGGGGATACTTGATGGTGGGGCCTACGGACACCATTTCCCAGTTGGGATATTTGGCTCCAAGGAGGGCGCACTCAAGGCCGCCGTGGGTGGCCATGATTTCCATGTCTTCTCCGGTTACCTTCTTGTACTGCTCCATCATGATCTTGTTCATAGGAGTGTCAAGCTTAGGAGTCCAGCCGCTGTAGCCGCCTGCAAACTCTACGGAGTCTGCGCCAGCGAGCTCGAAGATGCAGCGTACGCGGGTGGCAAGGGCCGCCTTGGCGCTGTTCACGGAGCTTCTCATGAGGCTGTGGATGGTAATCTTGCCCTTTTCTGTGCGCACGATAGCCATGTTGATGGAGGTCTCAGTGAGGCCTTTCATGGTGCGGGACATGCGGATGACCCCTGAAGGGCAGGCCAGCATGGCCTTGACGGCACGTACCATCACTGAAGGCTGGATGTGCTTGGGAGCCGCGGCGCACTCTTCAACTATAAGTGTTGCGGTGGGGTCGGATTCGGCGAATTCGGCCTTGATGCGGCCGAACTCGGACTCTATCATCTGGCGCACGGCGGCAAGGTTTTCCTGAGGGACGGCGATTTCTGCGGTTGCCTCAAACGGGATGGCGTTGCGGAGGGAACCTCCGGTGAAGGAAGCCACCTTTACGCCCAGAAGCTCAATTGTGGGAAGGAGCATGCGGGCCATGGCCTTGTTGGCGTTTGCCCTGTAAAGTGAGATGTCCATGCCGGAGTGGCCGCCCTGAAGGCCCTTCACTATTACCGTGAGGCCTTTGTAACCAGCGGGAGTGTTGTATTTAAGGTATTTGAATGTGGCCGATACATCCAGGCCGCCTGCGCATCCGACGCAAAGTTCGCCTTCCTGCTCTGAGTCAAGGTTCAAGAGGATGTCGCCTTTGAGGACGCCGGGCTTCAGGGTGTTGGCGCCGGTCATGCCGGTTTCTTCGTCGTAGGTGACAAGGATTTCAATGGGACCGTGCTTCACGGAAGGGTCCTCGATTGCAGAGAGGCCAAGGGCCACGCCCATGCCATTATCGGCACCAAGGGTGGTGCGGTCTGCGGTAACCCATTCGCCGTCTACGTATGCGTTGATGGGGTCCTTCAGAAAGTCGTGGTTGGAATCGGAGGTCTTCTGGGGCACCATGTCCATGTGGCCCTGGATGATGATTCCGCGGCGGTTTTCCATGCCGGGAGTGGCGGGAACGCGGATGATGATGTTGCCGCCTTTGTCGCGGATGGTCTCAAATCCGTGGGAAACGCCCCAGTTGTAAAGGTATTCAATCACTTTGCCCTCATGCTTTGAAGGGCGGGGGATACGGGTGAGATTGTAGAAGTTGTTCCATACAATCTTCGGCTCCAAATCTTTGATACTCATACTTATATGTTATTAATTATTAATTAGTTTTTACGGGGTAGGATGCCTCGCGGCCAAGCTGGTACACCGGAACGCGGGTTTCCACAAGCGGCTGGCCGTCTTCCGACAACGTGAGGCGGCAGATCATGGGAATGCGGTAGCGTATATGGAGGGCTTTGGCGTTTTTCTTTTTGTCGGCCTCCTTGATTTCTTTTACAAGGGCTTCGGGCTCAAGTTCAATGTAATAGGGGGTGCCGCGGCCGTTGGAAACCAGCCCGCGTTCAGGGTCTGTGCGGAAAGCAAGGTAGCGGTGGTTCTTGATGCTTGGCTGCGGGATCACGTCAAATGAGGCCGAAATTGTCCTCACCTCACTGTAGCCGCGGAAAAGGGTGAGGTACTCTTCTTCAAGGGCGCGGAGTTCCTTGAGGGCGTCGGCTAGGGCGGAGCCGGAGAAGGTGGCGTCAGTGTTGCCGGAGGCTATGTCCATGCGCTGCTGCCTTAGGCTAAGGACCATGTCGGCGGCTTCGCGGGCCTTGTCTTCAAGGGTTTTGGACTCCGTGAAACGCTGCTCCACGGGCACGCGCACAAAGGAGGTGTCCGTGGGGATGGTCTTGTACACTATACGCGTAACTTCCTTGGACTCGGAGGAGATGCTCTTGTCCGTGAAGTCTCCATTAATCTTAGGAAGGAAGCGCCAGGAGGCGTTGAGCTCCGGTTTCTCCCCAAAGGAGATGAGCCCTTGGGAACTCAGTGCCATGAGCTCCGGGATGTCCGCGCCTTCAATTGCCTGGGCCGATTTTCTGTCGGCCTCGATCTTGGAGCTTATTGTGGCGCTCAGGACGCGGGAGGTGACTTCGTCGGCTCTTCTGACGTCTATGTTCAGGAGTTTCTTTGCAAAGGCGGCGTAGGGGCCCGCGAAGAAGGTCTCCTGCTCTGCCTCCACTTCCACTGTAATGGTGGTGGAGGGGAGGAAGTACACGTTTTCCTGGGCCGAAAGTACCTGGCAAAGGCATATGGCCGCGGCTGTCAAAAATCTTTTCATTTCCATCTTTTATGGGTCCAGAGGTAGTTCCAGGGCTGTTTCCTAAGATCTTCCTCAAGGAGGTTATAGTATTTTTTCATTATATCCATGGGAGCCGTTGTCCCGGCGTGCTCAGTGATTGGAACAAATTCCATGCGGTAGCCGCCGTCTTCCCGGTAAGCGAAGCGGAGGTAGAGGACAGCCATGTCCATTCGGCATGCAAGGGCTGCGCCGCCTGTCATGGTGGGGGTTTCACGGTTCATGAAATGCACCATGTGCTTGTGGCTGTAACTGTAGGGGAACTGGTCCGTGATGAAGGAGTAGCAGTATTTTTTCCCGGCGTGCTCCTGCACGTGACGCACTATCCTGTGGGAGGGGATGTAGCCGGTGAAGTCCATGTCGGCCACGGGTGCCTGTCTGTTTTCCCCCATGAAAGTGTCCCAGAAGGCGTTGTGAAGGGGGAGGTAGGTGATTGCGAAGGTGTGGGTGGTGATCAGCAGGGGCTCCCCGTATGTATAATTAAGGATGCCGCCTATGAGTTCCCAGTTGCCGGCGTGGCTCTGGAGTATCATCACCTCCCTGTTGTCCCGGATGATGCGGTTGAACTCTTCCGGGTTTGCAATCTCTACAATATGGCTGCTTTTAAGGCGCTTTCGGCCGCGGTCTCCCTTGCAGGAGCCGAACCAAAGGGCTTCAGTGAAAATTCGGCCGAAATGGGCGTAGAACTTCTTTTCGATGGATTTAAGTTCTGCGGCCGATTTTTCCGGGAAACTATTCTGAAGGTTGTCCTTCACTACATCCCGGCGATAACGGACTACTACCCTCACAAACCAGCCTGTCACATGCGCCATGGCGTGATGGAAGGAAAGGGGCAGACGCCCCATGAGGCGGAGCATTCCCCCGGCCAATCCCTGCCATAATGTCTTTCCCTTGGTCATACTTATCTACAAAGATAATCATTTTGCGGTAAAAGTGCACGTTTGAAACTCAAATCCCTCAATTAATTCCCAAAATGCGGGATCTCAGTACTGCATACGACTGAAATCCCGCAGAAAAGGTTCAAAATGCAGGATTTGAGTTAAGGCCGATTATGAAGGATGTGAAAAGGACGGGGCCGAAAACAGCAAACATATCAGCACGGGTAATAGACACATCACACGACCATGAAGTGTCTGCACCGCGCGCTGATATGTATACAAAACTCGCATTAAGGTCACTTAAAGAGTGAACACGAATAAAACGATTCTTTTGCCGAATGTATAATACATCTAACTAGCGTATATTAATCATTGTTTTTGACGTGACTCTTAATGACTTTGATAACTTGCTTCCTGCTAGGAATTGCTTTTGAATAATAAACAATTACCGCATCAACTCCAATGTCTTTTGCAGATATGTCATCAAATAGATATAAAACCTTGGGAAGAGGGGCTTCTCCAGCGTAATACCTATGCCTTTCGGCATTGAAAAAAACTCTTTTGCTTGAAATAGACTTGCCTAGACTGCCGGTCAGAAAGACTACACGTTTATCCATTAGATTATAGTGTTCTTCTTCAAGATTAAACATTATCCTAAAATAATCCCATTCTTGTTCCGAAAGAAAATGATTATTATCGTCGCCAAGCGAATCAAAAACATCGATTATGGCTGGAGGAAGAACTTGGAAACTACTTGCCGAGTAGCAATCTGGGCCACTTGGTATGAGTGTCATGACAAGTAGATGAAAAATTAACGACATTTTTGTTAACATAAGCATTTAGTAAAGAAAAAATAAATATGACCTAGAATATGCAAAAAATATATCTGCATTGTCCATAGATGCTTTACGTGTCCATGAAGTATCTGTGTCTTGCGCAGAAATTCTGATGCCACTACTTGCGAAATACAATTGGATTAAACTCACCAGGAAACTCTTATTCAGTTCTGTCTCTCACAATACTTTTCAAAACAACTTAGTTTCTCCTTGTTTGTTAATTCAAAGAAATCGTTGTCTATCCTCTTCATAATGGCTGAAAAGGTTTTGTCTGTTTTTGACATCTGGGCTAATTCGCTTCTGCTATAACTATGCTTCATGCCTTGAGCATCTGTTATTTTGCCTGGCATATTAGATTCCATCTTTACAAAGACCCCGTCTTGATTTCTTTGCGAATGAACACCATACTCCCCAACGACATTATATTGTCCAGCATCATCTTTTTCCACAAACACCCATGTCATATGCCAAACATTTTTCGAATAGATTAATACGGATAAATCACTTCCCTCCATAGTATTTTGAGAAAAACAATTCATATGGAAGAATAGACTCCCAATAGCGATAATCATAGCACGCTTAAAAAAGAGATAATGTAGCATATGGAATAATGTTATAAAAGCCGGAATTGTAAATAAACATACTCCCGTGAAGTAGAAAAGGATGGATTCCGATATTCGGAATTCCATTCAGCCATAAGGATAAAGACGCCCAGTTTACACAATTGGGTATTATGGTAAATAGTAGCGCTAATAAAAAGTGTTTCATGGTATGTAACGGCTAATATAGTCATTATTTATGTAATAAAGAATTTGTATTTCAGGAATTTAATTCCTATATTTGCAATCCTTTTTGGGCCCGTGAAGGCCGCAATAAGGGTAACTTATTTATTAACAATTAATTAACAAACAATGGTTAACCAGTACGAAACCGTTTTCATTGCAACTCCCGTTTTGTCTGATGCCCAGATGAAGGAAGCGGTTGCCAAGTACGTCAAGCTCATCACAGACAACGGTGGTGAGGTTGTGTACCAGGAGGATTGGGGCCTGCGTCAGCTCGCTTATCCCATCCAGCACAAAACCACAGGTTTTTATTACCTGATTGAGTTCAAGGCAGACTCACAGTTCGTTGCCACTCTCGAAACCCAGTATCACCGTGACGAGCGCATCATCCGCTTCCTCACCGTCGCTCTTGACAAGGATGCAGTTGCATACGCCGCAAAGCGTCGCGCCAACAAGGCCGCCAAGGCTGCCGCTCCTGCTGCTGCAGAGGCTCCCGCATTTGAGGCCCCCGAAACTGAAGAATAATTTTAGGAGGACAGAATTATGGCAAACGAAAATAAAGAAATCCGCTATCTGAATCCCCCTACCGTGGAGGTTCGCAAGAAGAAATACTGCCGCTTCAAGAAGGCAGGTATCAAGTATGTTGATTACAAGGA
>DGXO01000020.1:0-16804 GCA_002395605.1 Bacteroidales bacterium UBA4230 | reverse complement strand
AAGAAGTTCCTCAACGAGCAGGGTAAGATCCTTCCCCGCCGCATCACCGGTACTTCACTCAAGTTCCAGCGCAAGGTTGCCCAGGCTATCAAGCGTGCACGCTCCCTGGCCCTTCTTCCGTATGTTACTGACCTTCTTAAATAATCTGCCTTATGGAAATTTTACTCAAGAAAGATGTAGCCAACCTTGGCTATGCCGGTGAAATTGTAAAGGTAAAGGCCGGTTATGCAATGAACTACCTCATTCCTCAGGGATTCGCAGTTTCCGCAACTGAGTCCGTGAAGAAACAGCACGCTGAAACCATCAAGCAGCGCGCTCACAAAGAGGCCAAGCTTGTCTCAGACGCAGAGGCTCTTGCAGCAACTGTAAACGCACAGGTTCTGGAGATTAAGGTGAAGGTTTCCGAGAGCGGCAAGCTCTACGGCAGCGTTACCACCATGGACCTCGCAGAGGCACTTAACGCCAAAGGCCTTAACATTGACAAGAAGGACATCACCATCCTCGCCGGTGAGGTGAAGGAACTTGGTGAGTACGAAGCCTCCGTAAAGATTTACAAGGCTATCAAGGGCACCTTCAAGTTCAAAGTAGTTGCTGAGTAATCAGCCAGATTGCCGGTCAAGCCGGCAATGACGAATAAAAATCCCGCTCGGTCCAGAGCGGGATTTTTTTTGTTTCATTGTACAGGAATTGGAGATGCGTCCGGGTTAAAGTAGTTATGTATATCGTAGTGGCACACCCATTTTGCTATGGGAATCTCCAGAGCGCTTCTTACGGACACAAGTCCTATCCCTCCGCTTATATTACCTGGATATGTCTTGGGGATCGTTTCCAGGGGAAGCATTGACAGGACGCCATTGAGATTGGGCCCAAGTGCATAGGCCGGGTCATCCACAAGATACCTTAATGTCCAATAGTCGTCACGGTTAAGGGCCGATATCCTGGCGCAGAAAAGAATGGTGCGGGTATATGATTCGGGCTCGAATACCTGTTTGTTGTTCTCGATACGCCCAAACAGGCTGCTCATCTTATGAGCTTCCAGGAACTCGGTGAGCCCCTCAACCGTTATGTCGCAGGAGTCGTCGTCCCAAAAGGCATCTGAATCTACCAGAAACATCCTTGGATACTTTTGAAGCGGATATGATTCCAGATTCAACGTATAAATCGTACTCCTGTCAAGAAGAACTTCCTTGTCATTATCCCGTATTGCGTGCTGATACGTGACCAGCTGGAGGATGTACAGGTTATCAGTATCCGGATTACGCCTTATTCTTGCCTTTACTGTTGCTTTTTTACCTGTAAGAGAATACGATGCTTCCAGAATGTCTCCCTCAGGTACCTGAAGGCCGGAAACAGTGGCTGAAGCCTTTCCGGAACTCAGCGTCACTATATCAGAAGCCTTAATTATCCTGTTGAAATAGGCAAATCCGTCTGATCTAACCCGCGCCGTGTCCGAGGGGGCGTCTCCAACCTGCAGGGTTACAACCGCTCCTGTCATACTTACGGTACGGTTAACGTCGGAGCCTTTTATCTGGACCTTATGAAGGGTATCCGCTGTATTGAGCCTTGCATTCATGCATATCAAGGTCTCATCACTTCCCGTTGAGGGGAAATAATCATGAGTGCATGAAGCGAGAAGAATAATCAGAGGTATTATATGTATTATTTTCATTATCAGAAGTTTCTGGAGAACGATACCGTGGGGATGACTAAAAGATATGACACTGTCCGGAGGAAAGGCGTCCCTTCAGGCTTGTCGGGATAGTAGGAGTCTGATCCTACTATTTTATCCTGAGTCTTTATATAATGGAAGAAATCGGGATTATTGGCTCCGTACAGGTTATAGAGCCCGAAGGTCCATATCCTTTCTCCGCGCTTCAGGGGTTTTCTGAAATTCACGCTTATATCGGCCCGGTGGATGGGGGGAAGCCGGAAATTGTTCCTTGAAGGGGCGTAATCGACGGAGCGTACCGCGTCCTTATCTTTTCCCGATTCATCATAGATGGCGGTACTTCTTGTGGGCATGGTTATGGGACAGCCGGAAGCAAAAGTCCAGGCCATGGTGATGTCCACCGTCTCATTCACCGCCCATGTGGCGCAGAAATTTATCCTGTGGCGCCTGTCAGTGGATGAAGGGAAAGGGTTGCCGTTATTGATGGTTCCGTCTGGATAGACTCTTGTGCTCCCGGACAAAGTATATCCAAGCCATCCGGTCAGTGGCCCGGAAGTCTTTCTTGCCATAAATTCCATTCCTATCCCGCGGCCCTTTCCTGATGCCACGCTGCCATTCCAATCGGCCTGACTTGTTCCAAGGGGAGCATAGGAATCAATGTAATCCACAACGCCGCTCTGAAGTTTGCAGTACAGTTCGGCCGACAACTCCCATCCGGGGAATCCCTCATATCGGCCGCAGAGGCTTATCTGGTTGGAAATCAGGGGCTGGACATTTCCTGAAACTGGATGCCAGGAATCCGTGGGGAAAGAACTGTATCCGGAAGGGATGCGGTGGAAATACTGCACCATGCGGGAGTATCCGGCATCGGCCTCCCATCCGCTTTCCGAATGCCATTTTACCGATAACCTTGGCTCCGGATGTACCCTTATGGCCCCCAGGCATTCAAACAGGCTCAGCCGGACACCGGGATTGATGCTGAGGGCTTTCCCTATAGGAATGGCAGCATCGGCATAAATGGCGGCTTCGTTGGCGGGGACAGTCTCCGGCTTTACCACTATGGATGGAATACTGGTTGTCCTGCCCTCAGGATCCCTTTCCGTCAGAAATGACGAAAGACCGTCGCTGCCAAGGAAATGCCTTGTATATTCTCCTCCAAAGGAAAACAGTCCTGTCTTCCAGTCAGTCCTGAGGATGATTCCGGTGAGGGAAGTGGCCGCACCGTAGTCTGAGTTTTTACCTGTATGGACACCGTCAGTGTTGTATTCCCACCTTGTGTCGGAATAGGTTTTCATCCTGGAATTTGAGAAGGCAAGGGTTGTACGGCCGATATCCCTGTGGTGCCAGGAAAGCGCCGCCATGGATGTGCCCCAGCCGTAACAGCTCTTTTCATACTTGTTCGTCCATATATTGTATGCGGCATAGTTTTCATCGTAACGATGCTCATACTCATACCAGTTTTCATGTATGTCCAGGAAGTCGTAGCCGTTGTATCCGGAAAGAGTAATCCTGTCATTGTCCGACACATACCAGTCCAGGCGGGCATTGAGGTCGTAGAACCAGTAGTTTCCCGCCTGGTCCATCAATGCGGTAACGGGCTGGGCAAGGAAGGTGTGAAGGACCCTTCCACTGGCCGAAAGAGACAGTTTATTGCCGATGGGGCCGTCTGCGTGGAATCTTTCGGAGAGAAGTCCCACGGAGAACCCGCCCTGCCATTTGTCGCGGTTCCCTGATTGTGACTGAAGGTCCACTATGCCCGATGCCCTTCCACCATACCGCGCAGGGAAGTTTCCTTTGAGCAGAGTTGCTTTTCCCACGGATTCGGCCGGGAATATGGAGAAGAGCCCCAGAAAGTGATCGGCCTGCATGATTGGGACCCCGTCAAGCAGGATGAGGCTTTCGTCGGAGTATCCTCCGCGGATGCTTATTCCGGCATATCCTTCGGCAGCGGCCTGTACTCCTGGGAGCATCTGCAGCGTCTTGAGGACATCCTTTTCACCTAGAAGGACCGGCGCCTGCTCAACGGTGAGCCTGGTTATGCCAAGGGCTCCGGACTGTGGATGGGTGAGGATTGGCATCCTCCAGTCCACGACAACGGAAGAATCAAGGAGTTCAGGCTGGGAGAGGTTGTAGTCGTACTCTGGACTTACTGCCCTTTCCTTTTTCAGAATGACCTGCCTGCCTTTGACGAAATAGTCAATTCCGCTGCCGTGGAAAAGGCGCGAGAGGTTTTCCTGAAGAGTTCCGGCATTAAGCCTGTCTCCATTATACCTGCCAAAGATTGGCAGGGAAGAGTCATAGATATAACTGATTCCGTATTGTTGACGGAGCATCTCCATCCCTTCTTTCAGCGTGGACTGGGCGTTCATCTGAATGCATATCGCAAGAAGGCCGATAAGTATGGTTATTGTCCGTCTCATTGCCTTTTCTCCTTTGTTGAGATACACCTGTAACGGAATGTCTCCCTGCCCGGAACGGCAGTCTTGCTAGTGAGGTCAAAGTAATCAGTGTCTCCGCTTATCACAAACAGATCTCCCTCAAAACCTGCCTGGACATTGTCCAGCCTGAAGTATTCTCCGCCACAGTGGCTGCTGACGGAAACCTGTTGGGAGTCTGACGAGATGCTCCCTTCGGCGTCTACTTTATAGGATAACTGAATGCGCTCAAGTGAATAGCCTCCATTGCCGTCATCCTTGAAATCACCATGATAGATGTATGCGTAAATCTCCGTGGATGTGTTCAGGCGTGTTGCCGGAACTATAGTCAGGTTGCACTCCGTTTGAATGCCCAGCCAGGTTCCGGAAAGAAGTTCATCCATAAACGAAGGACTAGAAATTCCGTCCCCGTCAAGATCCAGCGGTGCTCCGTCCCATTGGGCCGATTCCAGGGCGTATACTCCGCAGATCCGGTCAACCACATTCTGGGCAGTCCAGCCCATGGGCGGCTGCGGATTCCTGTCTTTCATGCATGAAACGGCTGAAAGAATAAATGCAGCAGCTATGATAAATCTGTTTTTCATCTTTCTACCGTTATAGTTACATCAAGGGCCGTTTCAATAAGGCTGATAATCTCCTCAAGGCTTTCAGTGGAGAACTCGGCAGTAAGCCATTTCCCTTCCTGGCCGCATCTTAGAGAGACATCATAGTAGTCTGACAGTTCTTCCAGAACCCTCTCAAGGGGAGTGTTGTCATACGAGAATCTGCCCTTGGCCCAGGCTACGGGATTTGGGCTCTGCATAGTCTTTTGGGCTATTCCGTCAATTATGCGGGCCGATTCTCCGGCAGTGACGATGACTCCGGCAGAGTCTGGAGCGGAGGAAAAGAGAACCTTCCCCTCAAAGACATCAAGGTCACTTTCCGACAACTGGAAAACGGTGCCCAGGACCTTTACGAAAGATTTATCAGTTGTTACGGTAAAGGTTTTGCCCGCATCCCTGGCTACGGAGAAGAGCGCCGTGCCGTCCAGCGTTATGCTGCGGGGATTACGCCTTGGCTTCAGGCTGAGTTTGGCACCCGGCTGAAGGATTGCCTTGCTACCGTCTGGAAGTGTAAACGTCTGGGCTACGTCGTAGGCAAGATAATCGGTTGTGTGATTTTGATATCTGATAAAAAGGAATGCTCCAAGCGCTATTGCCGCTGCGGCGTAAAGCCAGGGCATGATGTTGAATGTACGGCGCTTATTGCCACACACTGCGCGGTAGCCTTTCCTCCAGTCAAATACGCCCTCTTTGAAATGGGCCGGTACAAATTCAATGGATTTCATGTTTTTAAATTGTTTCTGTCTGTACGATGCGGATATTTCCGGAAAGTACTATCAGAAAAAAAATAAAATGAAGTCCAGGCTTGCCGGAACGGTTTTTCTGAGGGCCTCAAGTGCCTTGGAGATGTTGTTCCTGACTGTGTTCTGGGAGATTCCCAGTTCCTGGGCAATATCGGCATAACTCATACAGTCTCGCTTTGACATAACCAGGCACTTTCTCCTTTGCTCCGGGAGTTTCTCTACTGCATCCCACAGTCTTGAATCCTCCAGGCTCCTGTCTATGGCTTCCTCCATGGGCAGGTCTTCCGGAAGTTCTTCCATCGGCTTCCGGCTGCGGAGCCACATAAGTGAACGGTTTCTCACAGATGCGTACAGATAGGGGATAGGTTTATCGGCCCGGTGGCTCAGGAGCGCCGTGAAGCACTCCTGAACTATATCCTCCGCCGCATCTGTATCCAGGGTGAACCTGAGGGCATAAAGGCACAGCGGGCGATAGTATTCCTTAAACAGTTTTTCCAGTTCCATTATATATAGGATGCCGAAAACAGAAAAAGTACTATTGCGGGCCTCAAGCTCTTCAAAGAACTTGTCTTCACCGGCCTGGTCCCAGTCAATGGCGTTGTCCTGGAACTTCACAAGGGCTACAAGCTTGCCGTCACGCTCCATCACAAGGGATTCCTCAACGCCCTCGAAGTTATTGATAACCTGCTCGATTTCTTCTGGGTATATGTTTTCTCCGGAAGGCCCCAGGATGGTGTTGTTGAGACGGCCCTTGATGTAGTAGAGGCCGTTTTGTCGGCAGGCTTTCTTGTTTTAAGGCCGATAAGTTACTTTTTCAGGGTTTCCGCCAGGGCGTCGCGGAAGGCGATGGCGGAGTTTTCAATGTCATACTGCTCCATGAACTTGGCATGGCGCATGCCCATTTCCCAGCGCTCCTGCGGGTGGTCCAGCCAGTAGTCTATGCGCTGGGCCAGCGCTTCCGGATTCTCGGCCGGGAACTTGCAGCGGCGGTCCAGAGCGAACTGCGAGGTGCCGCTGTATTTGCTCACGGCAATGATAGGGCAGGCTCCCTGCTGCATGGCTTCCATGATGGAAAGGCCTTCCACCTCGATGGGGGCGCAGTGCGGGCACAAATCGGCCTTGGCCGCCAGTTGGCGGATCTGGTCATGGTTGTAGAAGCCGAAGTTCGGTTCATAGCCAAAAACGCCTTCCTTGAACATTTTGGCCGCTTTCTTCTTGTACCGCTTGCTCTGGGGCCCGTTCCCGGCAAAGTAGAGCTGGATGCGCTTGGCGTATTTGCTGTAGCGCATGGCTTCCATGAGCGTGGGCTGGTCTTTCTCATGGGAAAGCCGGCCGATATACAGGATATTGAAGGGCCTCTCCGGGTCCAGGTAATCCTCCGGCGGAGTTTCCGGCCGGGTGCAGGCCTCCTGGATGAGTCCGTTGGAAATGACGCCCAGCTTGGCCTTGAAGTGGTAGCGGCGCAGGCGGTCCAAAACGGCTTCCGTGGGGCACTGGACAAAGGCGCATTCGTTATAAATGTGTTTTCTCCAGAGCTTGAGGAGCGTCCGGTTAATCCACTTCCAGTTGCGGAGCGGCCCAATCCCCAGGGAGTAGATGAGATTCTCCGGAAACATGTGGAAGGTGGCCGTGACGGGCTTGCCCAGCTTCTTGGCCACCTTGATGGCTTTCCACTGCAGGACGAACATCTCTTCCAGGTGGACTACATCGGCCCAGCGGACGGCTTCTTCAATCACTTTCATGTCGCCGTCGGCATAGGAGAAGCCGCTGGACTCGATGATGGGCTGGAAGATGGGGAACCTGAATTCCTTCAGGGGAAAATCCGGCTGCGGGCCGTTCGGGTCCGGATTGGGCCCGGCCAGGATGCGTACATCCTCGCCAATTTTCTTTAGTTCCGCTACCGTGCGGCGTCCTGATGCTGAAATTCCGTTTCCCCTGATGTAGAAGTTGTTAATTACGAACAGTATCTTCATGGTCGGGTTTAGGTTTATCTTCGGTGGCGGGCTTTTCGGGCTCGTCTCCATGGGAGTTTTTGTACTTGAAGCGGCGGATTTTCTGGGTGGCGGTTTTTTCAAACGGCTCTTTCATGGCATCCACTTCTCCAATCTTGGAGTTCTTACCGACGGTTTTGTTTACCCAGTCCAGAACGGCCTTCTTGCGGGCCTCAAGCTCTTCAAAGAACTTGTCTTCACCGGCCTGGTCCCAGTCAATGGCGTTGTCCTGGAACTTCACAAGGGCAACCAACTTGCCGTCACGCTCCATCACAAGGGATTCCTCAACGCCCTCGAAGTTATTGATAACCTGCTCGATTTCTTCCGGGTATATGTTTTCTCCGGAAGGCCCCAGGATGGTGTTGTTGAGACGGCCCTTGATGTAGTAGAGGCCGTTTTCGTCCATGGTTGCAACATCGTTGGTGTGGAACCAGCCTTCGTCGTCCATTACCTGGAGGGTGCGTTCAGGGTCTTTGTAGTATCCAAGCATCACATTGTCTCCGCGCACCACAATCTCTCCTTCACCGTTGGCGGGATTTACGTTGTCAAGGCGTATATCCACCCTGTATGAAGCCGGGCCGATGGAACCGATGTGCTTCTTTTTGTTCACCATTACGTTACACACCAGGGGGGAAGTTTCCGTGAGACCGTAGCCCACTGCGTAAGGGAAGTGGCAGTCTATGAGGAACTTTTCTATTTCAGGGTCCAGTTTGGCGCCTCCAATGCCGAAGAACTCCAGTTTGCCGCCGAAGGTAGAGATGATTCTCTTGCCGATGAACCAGTGAAGCAGTTTGGGGAGGTGTCTGTCGGCCCAGGAGAGCACGCGGCTTTTCTGGATTGTGGGCCACACGCTGTTTCTCACCACTTTTTCTATGATAAGCGGCACGGCACAGATTATGGTGGGCCTTACCTTCTTCATGGCGGGAATGAGGATGGCCGGGGCTGCAGGCTTCTGGAGGGTGTAGCAGGTGGCGCCCACATAGAAGGAGTAAAGGGTGGAAACTCCCATCTCATAGGCGTGAGCCGCAGGAAGGATGCTGAGGAAGCGGTCTTTCTTGAAGGCGGGCTTTGCCTTGAAGGAAGCGGCAAGGTTGGCGCAGATGTTGCGGTGGCTCAGCATCACGCCTTTAGCGTTTCCCGTGGTGCCGGAAGTGTAGATGATGGCTGCAAGGTCATCGGGCAGAGGGTCTTTTACCCAACCGTTGCAGCGGAAGTCTTCGTTGTCCTTCTTGAGGAATTCAAAGGTCTCGATGTCGATGATGAGGGTAAGTTTTTTGCGGCATTCCTCGCTCAGTTTCCCCATCATGCGCTGGGAAATGAACAGCACCTTTGATTCCGAATGAGTGAGGATGTTTGTGACCTCGTTTTCAGAGACATCGGCAAGCATTGGGACCACTATGCGTCCGTATGCGGTGGCGGCGAAGAAAGCCACAACCCAGTTGGGCATGTTTTGGGACAGGATGGCCACGCGGTCTCCGTGCCTTATGCCGAAGCGGGACATGCGCTGCGAAAGCCGCTCCACCTTGGTACGGAATTCGGCGTAGGTGTATTTCTGGCCGCCGTCTACATACTGGTAGGCGACCCTTTTTGAGTAGGTTGTTGTGGCGTAGTCAAAAACCTTGTGCAGGGTAGTGCACGTGTTCTCGCGGCCGCGGTACTTACGCCATGCCTTGTAAGGACTCTTGATTTTTTTTGCCATTTTTGGTTCAGGTTTGGTTTGGGTTTATTTATCAGGGACAGCAAACTGATCCTTGTGGAAGCCCTGGATTCCCATAGGCCGATAGTGGTCGTAGATACGCTGCATGTCGGCTTTAGGGTCATCTGTGATTTCAAAGGGCTCTCCTACGGAAATTTTCTTGCGGCCCCAGTCGTAGTATCCAAGGTATACCGTGGCTCCGGTTTCCTTGGCAATGAGATGGTATCCGCTTTTCCAGCGTTTTACAAGTGAGCGGGAGCCTTCCGGTGCAAGGGCAAGGTGGAATTCATCCACGCCTTCCATTACATCTATAAGGCTCTTGACGGTGGTGGCAGGGCTGGAAAGGTCTGTGGGAACGGCGCCGCAGGCCCTTAGGATAGCGCCCATGGGCCAGAAGAAGAAACTCTTCTTTACCATTATGTGAGCCACTTTCCCATACTGGGTATAGAAGAGATAGCTCACAAGGAAGTCCCACACGGTAGTATGGGGGACGCCCAGCACTATTGCCTTAGGCTCTTTCATGGGGCCGCCTATGCTTTCCCAGCCCATTTTCCTTAGGAGCCACCCGCAGAAACGTGCCCAGCGGGGGCTCACCTTTGTCTTTATCTTTATTTTTTTCTTTCCCATAGTTTAGATGTTTACGTCTTCGAGTTCTTTTTCACTGCGGAGGTTGTCCATGATGAAGTGCTGGCGCTCATAGGTGTTTACGCCCATGTAGAACTCCATGATGTCCTGGATGGACTCTTCATCGGCCAGCTTTACGGTATCCAGGCGCATGTTCTCCCCAATGAAATCCGCGAATTCGTGGGAGGAGATTTCTCCAAGGCCCTTGAATCGGGTGATTTCCACGCCGGATTTCAGTTTCTTTGCAGCTGCGTCCCTTTCTTCGGGGGTGTAGCAGTAAACCCTGTCTTTCTTGTTGTTTACGCGGAAAAGGGGAGTCTGGAGGATGTACACGTGGCCGCGGCGGATAAGGTCCGGGTAGTATTTCATGAGGAAGGTGAGGACCAGCATGCGGATGTGCATGCCGTCGTCATCGGCATCCGTTGCCACTATTATGTTGTTGTAGCGGAGGTTGTCGAGGTCCTCCTCCACGTCAAGGGCGGCTATGAGGAGGTTGAGTTCCTCGTTTTCGGCCACTTTCTTGCGGCTTTCCTTGAAGCAGTTGATGGGCTTGCCCCTGAGGGAGAACACGGCCTGGGTGTTGGCGTCACGCACCTTTGTGATGGTTCCGGATGCGGAGTCACCCTCCGTGATGAAGATGGAGGTTTTTTCCCTGAGGTCTTCCTTGCCCTTGGCCACTTTGTCGCAGTAGTGGAAGCGGCAGTCGCGGAGCTTGCGGTTGTAGACGGCGGTTTTCTTTGCCCTTTCACGGGTCTTTTTCTGGACGCCGGCTATTTCTTCGCGTTCGGCCTGGGAGGCCTTTATCTTGTCCTCAATGGTGGGGACTATTTCCATGTGCATGTGGAGATAGTCGTTGAGGTTCTTGGCCACGAAGTCGTTGACGAAGGTACGGATGGTGGGGCCGCGGTCTGTGGAGGAAGCGCCGTCCGGGCCCTTCACCTGCTTTTCCCACATATAGGTGCTGCCGAGCTTGGTCTTGGTCTGGCCTTCAAAGATGGGCTCCTGGATCTGGATGGAGATGGCGCCCACTATGCCCTGGCGGATGTCTTCGGGTTTGTAGTCCTTCTTGAAGAAGTCCTTAACGGTTTTGGCAATGGCTTCACGGTATGCGGCAAGGTGGGTACCACCGTCACGGGTGTTCTGGCCGTTCACGAAGCTGGAGATGTTCTCTCCGTAGCTGTTGCCGTGGGTGAGCACTATCTCTATGTCCTCTCCTTCAAGGTGGATGAGGGGGTAGAGGGGAGTCTCGCTCATGTTTTCCGTGACAAGGTCCAGGAGGCCGTTTTCGCTTTTGTAGGCTACTCCGTTGAGATTGAGGGTGAGGCCTTTCTTGAGGTAGGAGTAGTTTTTGACCATGCTTTCCACAAACTCCATGTGGAAGCTGAAGTCCCCGAACATCTCCTGGTCCGGGGTGAAGCGGATGTAGGTGCCGTTCTTTTCATTGGAAGGCACGATGGCGCTTTCCAGCAGTTCTCCGCGGCTGAACTTGGCGTAGGAGCACTGGCCGTCACGGTAGGAGGCCACGTAAAAGTCTATGGACATGGCGTTTACGGCCTTGGTGCCAACGCCGTTCATGCCCACTGACTTCTTGAAGTTGGTGTCGTCGAACTTACCGCCGGTGTTGAGCTTTGAAGTAGCGTCCACCACCTTGTTAAGTGGGATGCCGCGGCCGAAGTCACGCACGGAAACCACGCGGTCTTCCTCTATGGTGATGTCTATGCGCTTGCCGAAGCCCATGGAGAATTCGTCTATGGAGTTGTCCACGATTTCCTTCAGGAGCACGTAGATGCCGTCTCCCTGGCGGTCTCCGTTTCCAAGGCGGCCGATATACATGCCGGCGCGGCGGCGGATATGCTGATTCCATTCCAGGGTTTGGATGGAATCGTCGTTGTAGGAGTTGTTTGAAAGTACCTCTGCCATTCTGAATGTCTCAATTATGCAAAGATACGCTTTTTTGGGCGGAAAACCAATCTTTGCTATTTGGTAGATAATTACTATATTTGCATGTTTTTGCAAGAATTTTAAAAACAAGGAGATATGAAAAAGTATTTGCTTTTTGCAGCTGCCCTCTTCGCAGCGTTCTCATGTGCAAAGAATAATCAGTCCACCACCCCGGAAGAGCCTTCCAAGAAGCCATCCATTACCTGGGAGGCATATCCTACGTTTACCGCGGAATACATGCCCACCATGGATGCCGTCATCACTGTTTCGGCCCCGGAAGGCCTTGACGTCCTTACCATCAAGTCTGCGGCCACCAACCCGGATTACGTGAATGTCTTTGCCAAAACCTATATCGGCGTTTCCCAGAATCGCACAAGCAGCAATGTTGTCTTCGACGTCATCGACGACGCAACGGTGGCCTCCAATTTCGTGGATAAAAAGATCTGCACCAGCGCAGGCACCGCACTTCGCGGCAATACAGGCACCCTCAATCTCAATTTCCTCAAGCTCCTTGAGATTCTCACGAACAGCCAGGACATTGAGAACGACACCAACGTGTCATTTGAAATCAATGTGTCGGATGCCGCAGGCAACGCCCTTAACCAGACTGTAAAATTCCACTTTACGGCCGCTCCTGCCTTCGACTGGGCAAATACTGTTTCCACTACAGTGGTTCCCCTGGACAATTACAAGGATTACGCAACCGTAACGGTAACCGCTCCCGCACTTATCAAGTCGGTTTCACTTCTTGTCTCCAGCGAGTCCGCCGGTTTCAACCAGTGGCTGAATGTCCGTGCAACTAAGGAAGAAGACGGCAGCATCAATGTCCTGAATGAGGAAAACAACACCAATATCAAGCTTTGGAGCACCAATCCTCTGGACCAGAAAGAAGCAGTCCTTAACTTCTCCGAGCTCCTGTCAAACCTTCTCATCTATGCCAAGAGCGAGGAATCAAGCGGTATTACCTATGAGTTCCTGATTACTGTGAAGGACGGCCTTGACAAGACATCGTCACTGAGGATGAAGTTCAAAAAGTAAGCTTCAGGAGTATACAAAAATAGAGAGTGGCCTTTGCGGTCACTCTCTTTTTTTGCTGTTAAGCTTTGATTAGGCCTCTGAGATGGCTTCGTTGGGGCAGGTGCCTTCGCAGGCGCCGCAGTCGATGCATTCGTCAGCGTTAATCTGGTAAGCGGCCTCACCGGCGGTGATGGCGCCTACGGGGCATACCTCTGCGCAGGAGCCGCAGGATACGCAAATTTCGGGATTGATTTTTCTTGCCATGTTTTTGTTGTTATTTGTAGGTAATTATTTTCGTGAGGGCAAAGGTAGGCATTAAATTTGATTTTGAAAACAGTTGTTGTTAACTTTGTGAATATGAAAATAACGTTTGTCGCAATATTTTCCGCCCTGGCCCTTTCCACCTGCGGGTCCGGCAGGTCTTCGGCCTCAAATACTGAAGCCGCGTTTGTCTCTGCAGTTTCCATGCCAGAGGAGGAGGATGGGGCGCTTCCCGTAGAGGCCGAACCCCAGGCAATGATTGAATGGGACAAGACCGTACACGACTTTGGAGACGTCAGTGTGTCGGATGGTCCGCTCACCTGCAGCTTTACCTTAAAGAATGTGGGCAGTGAGGCAATTTCCATCTTTGAGGTTGTTTCATCCTGCGGCTGCACCGGGGTGGAATTCCCTAAATCCAGGATAGAGCCCGGAAAATCGGCCACAATTTCGGCCACTTATAAAAACGAAGACGGCCCCACCGCGTTTGACAAGACGCTTACGGTGTATATCTCCGGCATAAGGCGCCCGGTTGTCCTGAGGCTTCGCGGCGTGGTGCACGACAAGAAGCTGTCCATGAAAGAGCTCTATTCTCCCGGAAAGATTGGGGAGTTTGGGCTTAAGACAAGGCGTTTCAAAACCGGAAACCTCAAGCAGGGGCTCTCTGTTACAGAAACCGCAAATGTGGCAAACCTTGGGAAAAAGCCGCTCACGGTGTCTTTCCAGGACGTTTCTCCAAACCTTTCGGTGAGCGTCAGCCCCAATCCCATTCCTGTAGGCAAAACGGCTCAGATAGTGTTCACGGTATCTTCGGCCCCTTCCGTTTACGGACTCAACGTATACACCGCCACTCCGGTCCTTAACGGTGAGGCGGCTTCCGATGTCCTGGAGGTTGCCGCCTGGACTCAGGAGAACTTCGCTCTCTGGAGCAGGGACGCCATTGAAAAGGGTGCCATACCCGCCTTTGATACCAGCACTCTCACTCTTGGAAGCGTAAAGCCCGGGGCAAAGCTTATGGCCGAATTCCCCCTTGCAAACCGCGGAGCCTCCTCTTTCCATATCCATAAGGCCGATTCCGACTCTCCGGCCCTAAAGGCTGTGAGCCTGCCGGACATCAAAGCCGGCGGAAAGGGAAAACTGCTGTTTGAACTTGACACGGCATCCCTTCCGGCCGGGGATAACGTGATAATGATAAGCCTTACAACCAATTCGCCGCAGCGGCCGCTTGTGAACTTGTTCGTGACCGTGGAGATAACAGATTGACAATAAGCAATATATGAAAAAACGCCTACCCGAATCCTGGTAGACGTTTTTGCGTAATGTACTGCTAATAAGCAGTTTGTCTCCACGCGCACGGGGCTATTCGGCCTCGGCGGTGGCGGCGGGTTTCATGACAAGCTCAATGAAGTTGTCCTGAGACAGGATTTCTTTGGCAAGGTCCTTGATGGCTTCCTTGGAGAGGGCGTTCACTGCGGCCTCATAGGCGGCGTCACGGTCTACTCCGTAGGTGATGTAAAGCTCAATGCCGTTGAGCCACCAGTTGTTGCGCTGACGGCTTTCGGGGATGTTCTTCTGGAGGTTGAGCTTGGCGGCTGCCAGTTCTTCGTCAGTGGGGCCTTCTTCGGCCAGCTTCTTGAAGCCTTCGATGGCCAGTTCACGGAGACGGTCGCAGAGGGCGGGTTTGCAGTCGAAGTACACCTGGTAAACAACGCGCTGCTTGGGACGGCGGGTGAGGTTGCCCATGGCGCTGGCGCCGTAGGTGCCGCCTTCCTCTTCACGGAGACTTTCCGTGTAGCGCATGTCCATGATATAGGAGATGGCGTCCATTGCGGCGTCTTTCTCATAGGAGAAGTCGGTGTCTGCGCTGTAAACCTGGAGAACGGTGCTCTTAGGAGTCTGCATGTCTACCTCAAACACGTTCTGGACGCGGCCGGTGACAATGTCTTCACGGGGATCCACCCATTTCAGGGCTTTCCTTCCCTTAGGCAGCGAGCCGATGTATTTCTCTACAAGCGGCTTCAGGGACTCAGGGTTCACGTCACCTACAATCACGAACTTGGCGCCTGCGGCGTCTGCGAAGAGCTTCTTCCAGTTCTTCTCCACCACCTGGAGGCTGGCGCGCTGCACGGTTTCAGCGGAGAGCATGGCCTTACGGGCGTTGCCGCCGTAAAGGGTCTTGTAAAGCTCGGACTGAAGCTTGTAGTTGGGCTGGTTCACGAGGTTGGGGAGGATGGCGTTGATCTGGTCGATGCCGTTCTGCCATTCTTCGGGGTCGAAGCGGGGATCCGTTACATAGAGGTAGAGGATCTGGAGGGCTGTCTCAAGGTCCTTGACGGTGCTCTGGCCGTTGATTCCGTGCTCCAGTTGGTCGAAGTAAGGATTTACGGAAAGGTTCTTGCCGGTGAGCATCTTGGTTACCATGGTACCGGAGAAGGATGATACGCCGGAGTTACCCTGGAACAGGCCGAAAATGTTGTCGTCAAAGGAAGCGATGTCGTCTGTGGAAACAAGGCTGAGACCGCCGTCCTTGTAGTAGTTGAACAGAATCTGGTCCTTGGTGAGGTCTGTGGGATACACGTAAACATCCACGCCGTTCTTGAGGGTCCACTTGGTGGAACCGTAGATGGAAGTTGCGGTTTTCTTTACGGCCGAACCCTTGAGCTTTGAGGGATCAAGGAAGGCCTCGGGGATTTCCTCGCCTTCCAGGGGCTCAACCTCGGAGGCGTTGACATCGGCGATAACCTTGAGGAGTTCCTCTGCGGTAGGGGTGGCGATGCCTTCCTTTTCCGGACCGTTGTAGATCATGATGAAGTTGTCCGGGGAGAAGAGCTGGGCCACAACCTGGCTCACAGCGGCTGCGTTGAGCTGGGAGAAGAGCATCTCAGTGAGTTCCTTCTGGTCCTTGGGCTCCATGATGGGCTCCTTGTCAAAGAAGTTCTGGAGGATTTCGCGGACGAATTCAGGGTTCTTGCGGGTAGATGCACGGTTTACGTTGGTTTCCAGCATTGAGAGGAACTCGGTTTTCACGCGGCCGAATTCGGCATCAGTGACACCGTGGCGCTGGAGCCTCACAAGCTCAGTGTAGAAGTCCTTGAGGCCACCGAGGATGTTGTCTTCCCTGAGGGTGACGTCTCCCATTACGGCATCAATGTCCTCGTAGATAAGGCTTGATACGTAGAAACCACCATTAAGATAAGGTGAGCCGGGCTTGGAGGTGATGTCCTGGAAACGCTCACGCATTACCATTGCAACAACACTCTTGATGATGTCGTTGACCTGTCCGTAAACGGTGGCGTTGATGGCTTCGGGGCTTGCGGGGCTGTGCCAGATGAGCTCTACGGAAGGGCTTGTGGTTTCAGGGTCAGTGATTACACCAACGCGGGGAACTGCGTGGCTTTCAATTTCCACAATACCCTTAGGGGCGGGATTCTCCTTCTTGGGGATTGCGCCGAAGATTTCCTCGATCTTGGCCTTGGTGCGCTCCACGTCAACGTCTCCAACCACAACCACGGCCTGGTTTCCGGGATGATACCACTTTGCGTAGAAGCTGTTGAGGGATTCCGGAACAAAGGTCTCAAGATGCTCCTGCGTGCCGATGAGGGTGTGCAGGGCAGGCTGGGTGCCTTCACCGAAGTAGTAGGGGAGGCTGCGCTCCATGGAACGCCACTGGGCGTTGCGGCGCTGGCGGCGCTCCTCGATGATAACTCCGCGCTCTGCATCGATCTCGGAGGGCTGGTTGAGCACATAGTGTGAGTAATCGGCCAGGATCATGAGGCAGCTGTCCACAACGCTTGCGCGCTCTACGGGGATGTTGTTGAGCATGTACTG
>DGXO01000030.1 GCA_002395605.1 Bacteroidales bacterium UBA4230 | reverse complement strand
CCTTTGGAGAAAGGATGTCCTGTACAGCTTAGGACACTGACAGACAGCCAGTTGAATGACATTCCACTCATGCGGCAAGTCCTCCACTTGATGGGAATCTTGGACAAAAGTGAATTGAAACTCACCGCAAAGGGGTACATTCCACCAAAAATCGTTGAAGAGCTATACCAGATGGGAACCCACAGTTGGAATACAGATTGGTACAAACAGAAAAGTGAACCTAAAACAGAGGAGATCCGTGTCCTCAGGGTTGTTCTCAAGGAATGCGGTCTTGTCAAGACGCGTACAGGCAAAATGTCGCTGACATCAAAAGGAAAGCGGCTTATGATTAATCATAACGAACTTCTCCGGGCAGTGATGCTCTTCCTTCTTCGCGACTATAACACGGGCTGGCTGGACTTGTGGGATGACATGGATGTGGGAAACCTGGGACGGATGTACTCTTTATGGCTGCTGCACCACTTCGGCAATGAATGGCAGCATACAGATTTCTATGCCGGGGAGTACTTTAGGGCTTTCCCGACGTTGGCCAATGCCCCCGCTTATGAATATAGGGTATTCAACAGGCTTTTCCATCTGATCGGCCTGTGCGATGTGAATGAACGGGAGGAAGACCGGGGCCCGGGCTTTGGGGAAAGGGTTATCAAGACCGATGTACTTGATATGATGTTTGAGTTTGCGGAGCCGGGGAACTGAATGCGGCCTTGAGTACATCCCCCTCCTCTGTAATTATTCTGACATTTCCAAATCTTTGCAAACCGTGCAAGGATTTGCAATCGGCCTCCCGAAGCCCTAACTTTACCGAAAAAACAAAGCACATGGGCTACTACTCAAGACACGCCATATTCCTGAAAGACAACGACATCCAGAAGCTTAAACTGAAGCAATCATAATGCCTGAACTCGATAGTCCGGCGGCAGGATAACGGACTTCAGAGATTCGCATAGTCCTGGTGCACCTTCTCTATCAACTCATCAAAATACTCGTCAACCGACACTGTATCTGCCATCACTCGATTTTCATCCACCTCATCCTCCACCACATTTTCCTCGTTAAGCGACCAACCAGCCCAGGGCTCCTGTCGGAACTTGTCAATGGGCACCTTCACCTTTTCATAATGCATTTTCCCGTCGGCATTGTACCTTCGCTGCCAGGCATCAAAATAGCGGACCAGATCCTCCTTTCCATCATATCTGAGACGGCAAGTTTTATGGCAGGGTGGATAGAAGAATGACGCCAAAGCATCCCAGCCCAGATAATCGTCAATGGAACTGTGTGCCCAGAAATGGGAATTCGGCTCCTCCCCTTCCGGCTGCATCACCGCCTCATACGATATCTTTCCTCCAGTTGTAATCTCCACGCTGACAGACTTATACCGCGCCAATTCCTCTTCCGAGTCTATCCCCTTTTCCGAGATAAATGTCAGAAACAGATCCATCGGGCTGTAACGCTCTTCCAGGTTGTAAGGCATCCGAAACATCGGCGTGCCGAACTGCAGGTGAAGTGCCGTCATCCTCCTGATATCCATGGCGTTATGTCTTCGCTGTTCCTCCGTCAAAACATCACATCCATAGCGGACGATGTCTTGCCAATGGCTGGCTGCATAACTGTGCCGCCCCATTGCATAATTCTTTGACAGCCAAATCAAGTCCTGCTCCAGATACCGTTCCTTGAGGTCGATGACATCTTTAATCTTCCTACGCTTCAAGAAATCACAGAACGCTCCCACCAGCGCCCGGAACTCCTCCGTCCCGAATTCGATATCCATAAACTGCCGATACCGATCAAGCTCGCTATATCCCTTCTCCCCCACATAATCCGTCATCCCCATAGCATAGCGGTATCCCATCCATGCCAGTGCTTCCTTATAAAAGCCATCCTCTCGTTCAATTCGTTTGCCCATAACGTTCCTTTTTTGAGCAAAGTTACGTCGCATTGGACGCCCCTGCAAATCTTTGCAAGGTTTGCAACTATTTGGAAAAGACGAAAGAAATACAGGTAGAAGACTGTTCTGTAACAAACGCGGTCAGCATACTGTTGAACCGCTCATACCGGTCCACTTATGTGTCATGGTAGCGTCAAAAAACGTGTGAGTCATTGCCCTGGGGGGGCAGCGAGACGCGCTCAATCCCCCGCTGCAATATAACCTTCCTGGTCATAGCCGCGGTGGTGGCGGTGGATGAGGCCTACAAGGGGCTGGAGGCGGAGGTCGGGAACATCCATTTTGCCGAAGCGCTCAAACTGAACATCATACCGCTCACGGCTGCCGTGGGAGAGGCGCTCCTCGATATCGCCCGGCACAAAGAAGGCGGCACGCTCACCCAAACGGGCATAGAACTCGGTGATGTAGATGTGCACCCCGGCGAGGTCGAAGTCCCCAAAGTGGACGTACTTGTTTGGGATGCCCTGCAGCCAAGTGGCAAGGTCACGCGATTGCGGGTAACGGGATACCAGCAAAAGGGGCGGAACGCCGCCTTCCCCGTACTGCTCCTGAATCTCTTCCCAAACGGCAGTCTGAAGCTCCGGCAAACGGAAATTCTCCATGTTCTCCACGCCCACCACAATGGCGTCGGAGGGAATGCGAAAGACCTGGAAATCACTGATATACAAAAAACTTCCAGGGCATGGGCAAAGAAGGATCTTCCGGGTTCCAAGCCGCACGCTCAGCGGGCCGATAACATTCACCGGGAAGCCCGGGCAGGAGCGCACGGCCGTAGCCTTAGAGTCTCCAAGGAGCTGCACCTGCTCGGAGCGTAAAGAGGCCCCGGAAAGGACCGCCGCCGTCTTCTCCAGCCTGTCTGGCTGCAGATTCTTGCTTCGGAGATATACATCGAAGGCTGCCCTGGAAATCACCTTCAGGGACTTTCGGCTCCCCCTCACAATGCTGGTAACGCCCCCTTCCAAAAGCATCTCCTCTACCCAGGCCGCTGGAAAACGGCTGAAAGGCACCGTTTCTCCCTGCCGTAAAGCCAAAAAGGCTCCAATAAGCGTAGCTCTCATTCCGCAGCCGCCTCCTTCCGGCTAAGCAGTGGCTGAATCACCGTACGTGTTCCGTCTTTAGACAGCAGATAGGTATGTTTGTAATCGGCCACGTTGTACGGCACAGGAGAGCCGTTTACCAGATAGATGTTGCGCGCCCCGGCAAAATCCAGGATACCGCGCACGTTCCGTGGATGCAGGCGGCCAATTTCGTCCATCACACAGTGAATGCGGAAGTCCGCGAACTTCCCGGAGACCCTCACCTTGAACACATTGATTAGCATGATGTTAACCATGGCTTTCACAAGTACGTCCGTGCCATCCGAGCCCACGGAGGAGATTTTCTCCACCCAGCCGGTGTCGTTGTCGTTTTCCGTGATTCGGAACTGGAGCTGGAAGGTGTCGCTGAGCGTGAGCCGGCTTCGCGAGGCATGTTCCCCGCCGATAAGCAGTTTCATCAGTGACAGCAGATGCCCGACGGCCGCACTGCGGGACTCGTCCCGGGACGCGCCGGAGAACAGGTTCACCTGATCGAGGTCGTACCCGTGTTCATCGGCAAACTCCTTGATCCGCTGCAGCAGGCTTACCATTTTATCGGCCGAAGGGATGGTCCTGAGCTCGATGCTTTTGACCGCGCCGATGAAATTCTTTTCACGGAAGTCGTAGTTGATATCCTTGATGATGCCGGCAATCTCCGAGGAATTGCGGGAGACCTCGTCCATCTCATGGGAAATCCGAAGGAGGAGGTCTGTGTAGTGCCCGCTTGTGCGGCTCCGGAACTCCTCAATCTTGTCACTTTCAATGAATTCCACCAGCGAAGATGCAAAGCTGCGATAGTCTTCGTCGGAGTGGTTGTCCGTCTTGAAATCGAAGATATTCCCCGGGCTGAAATGAGATGTGAAAGTATTGACACTCTGATAGAAAGCCTGTTCCGTATTCCGTTTTTCGCTAAGTACCCGGTGGATGGCGTCAATCAGCTGCCTGCAAGTTTTGTCAGTCTTTTGTTCCCGGGCTTCCGGAAGAATGGGAAGGGCGTTGCTCTGCTCAAAATTTTGGGCTTCCGTAAGGCCTTCCTTTAGTTGCCGAAGCACCTCCTGCATCTCTTGCAGGGATTCAGTGGCGCGGCCCAGAGCATCCTCCTCTTTCCTGCGCCTAAGCTTGTAACGCTCTGAAAGTGAAGCCTTTTTCCCTTCCACCTTGGTCTTCTCAGAGACAAACAGTTCCTTCTTGTCCAGATATTCCTCCTTGTCCTTCCGGTAGTTGAAAATGACTTCCTTGTTCTTTGAAATCTTCTCTAGCCGCTCCTCAAGGCCGGCAATCTCTTTGTCACACTTTTCCAGAGCCATGGCATCGGCACCCTGCCCGGCAAGTTCCCGGGATTGCTCCTTGGAAAGGGCTTCCAGGGCATCGGAGAGCTCTTTTTCCCTGGCCGATATTTCGGCCTCAACCTGAGAGAGGGCGTCGTCGTGTTGCTTCTGAAGGGACTTTCGGCCGCGGGTATCAGCATCCTTAAGTTTCTGAATCTGAGCCTCTTTCTCCTTAAGGAGTGCATCCAGGGCCTCCGTGGCCAGAACCTTTTCCGAAGTCAGGGCTTGAAGGGCCTCCCTGCACTTTCTCATCTCATCCTCCCGCGCTTTCCGGGTATTCTCCTCCAGCATCGAGAGCCGTTTTTCGGCATCCTCCAGCTTGGCCGGAAGCATCAGGACCGCCGCCTGCAAAGCGGAGAGTTCGTCACGGAGCGGTTTTATGCGGGCATTATACTTCTTCCTGAGCGCCGCCAGGGCCGATTCTTTATCGGCCAGAAGGCTCTCCTGCCTCTCCTTCAGCGTGGATAGTTCCTTTTCCAGCTGCCCCTTTTCCTTCTGCAACTGCCGGGGCGTACGCGAATTCATATTAAGGGTGCTAAGGTCAAGATGCACCCCAAAAAGGGAATCTCCCTGGGCCTCTGAGGGGTGTAAATTCTTGGCATAGAGCACCGTACGTTCATCGGCCACCTTTCCTATGGTGTCCTCCCAGCCGGGCTTGTGAGTGGAAAGCCACTGGATGAAGGAGCCGTCCATGGAAGCAAGAAGGCCGCTGATTTCGGCTATGCGGGAATCAAGCCCATTCATTTCACCGGCGATGTCTGATAGTTTGTCGTCCCAATCGCGGGCCTCCCGATGCTGATGGAACTGCCCTTCCTGAGAAAGCGCCTCTATGCGGGCCTCCTGCGCCTTGACGGAAGCCTCCAGCCTCCCTTTTTCGCCGGAGAGGCGGGACATAGTGGCCTCCGCGGCCTTCATCTCCTCCGCAAAAGGCGAAAGATGGGCGGCAAGCGCCAGCGCCTTGTCCTGGACGGCCATCCGCTCCTTGAGGTCCAGCGCCAGGCTTTCCTGGGCCGAAACACGCTCCCTGAAAGCTTCCTCCACGCCCGACAACCCCGCCTCAAGCACCTCCGAGAGCTTCCTTAGCTGAGCATTCAGCGCCGCACCGATTTCCACCTTCCTCTCCTGCCGGGCCGCGCGCCAGGCATCAAAGCCCAGCCGCATTTCGCGTTCACGGTCCTTGTATTTGGCCGCAATGTCGGCATACTCCCGCGTGAGCCTGGAGCGAAGCGCCCGGGCCGATTCCAACGATGCCTGTAGCGCCTTCTCCCGCCCATCTTCTTCCATAAGCGCCTGTATACCAATGCCTTCGTACTTCTTCCGAAGTTTAGGGATCTTTTCCAATTTATCGTTCAGGGCGCCTATTTCCTGGTCCAGGGAAGACAGTTCGTGCGAAAACTTATCCTGGAGTTCGGAGAGCTTGTCCCGGCACTTTTGCTGCAGGACCTCCGTATCCTCAACCTGTTTTTCCAGAATGGGAATCCGCTCCTGCGAATATCGACGGGCATAGCGGAGCTCAAGCAAGCTGCCTGTGAGTTCGTCGTCAAGATACAGGAGCTTCCGATACAGTTCCACCACTTTTTCTCCCTGGCGCCGCACCGTCACCTCCCCCTGCTTGTTCTTCTGGAACCACTGGGAGATGTCATTGTATTCCCGCTCAAAACCAGCGAGTTGGCTGCGGAAATAGACAAGGTCTATGCCGGGTTCTTCGTCGCCGAGGGAGCGGATTATGATATCCTTGATGAAATCGGCATCTACCTTTGCGCCCAGAAAAACGTTTTGAAGGCTGCGCGGAATGTTCTGATACTTAGCCGTTTCCATAATGCAAAACCGGGCGAACTCCTTTCCAGTGGCCCGCTTGTTCCCGTAAATGATGTCCCTGTATTCCTGGTATTCATCCACGATACGCGTCATGGGCGCGCCGTCCAGACGCCGGCGGATTACGGAAGAATCGGCCGTCACCTCCCCATGGTCATCGATGAGCCATTCCTTCCGGAAGGGGGCCCCGATAAAACGGAAGACACTATGGGCGTGCGAGCGGAAAACCAGCACCGTGAAGGCCCCGAACTCGCTCTCGACCTCGTAGGCGATGTATGAATTGGCCCCCGGAAGGTAGAACTCGTCAAAGGGACGCTTCTCACGGCTGATGCCAAGGTGCGTCTTGTCTCCAGTGTAGAAAAACAGGATGGTCCTTAGCACGGTGCTCTTTCCAACGCCCTGAGTACCAATAAGATGAACGTTTCCGTCCAGGCGAACCTCCCCGTAACGGATGCCCGCGCTGTTCACAAATACAATTTTACTTAGCTGTCTCATCGCTGGCCTCCTCTTCTTCGCTGATTGTTAACATTTCCACAAGGGCTTCCAGGAAATGGAAGGCCGATGTCACCTTGTACACCTGCTCGAACTCGTTCTCCAGTTCAATGAACCCGGCCTTGTCCATGTCGTCAATAAGCATCTGCACCGTATCCTTGGCGCTGTGCTGCCCGGGATAGAGCTTACGTGCCTTTTCCTTAAGCTCTACATCGGCCGAAATGGCCTCAGTGATGGCCGAAGGCGTAAAACGGATGCCTGTAGAGAAGCCGCCGTGGAAGGTTTTCACAAAATCCAGGCGGTCTATCCAGACACCAAGGGCGGTGAGCCGACGGCTAAGCTCTGTGCGGGAGTCTTCGCGGGAAAAATGGAAGTAGCCGTTTCCCTGCTCCAGCACAAAGCCAATGCCCTCATAATAAGCCTTATAGTCGTCATAGTTCTCCTCAATGTAGTCATAGAGGCGACGGACATCGGCCCGGGTGCTGTCCTGGCTGATGAACCCTCCCCGCGAGAGGAGCTCGAATATCTCTTTGGTCCTAATCATGGTCTAACGCGGATAAATCAGGGGGTAAATGAAATTCCCCGCCTCACGAAACTCATCCGTGATGCGGAAATCTTCGTCGAATTCCACCGCTAGGCGGCAGAATAGGGTGAGGCGGTCTTCGGCCGAAAGCGGCTCACGGAAAGTGTAGCCGGAGAGGAAGGTCATGAGGTCCTGGGAGCTCCCAAGAAAGGCATTTCGGACCTCGAAGGTGTTCAGGGTGTCCTTCACTACGGCGCCACGGGAAAGCTCTTCCGGGGAAAGCGGTTCAGGGTTTGTCCTGCGCCTTGCCGTGGGGTTTTTAAGGACGGCGTGCGCCTCCTTCAGGGCGGCAATCCCGTCCGGCGTATTGGTCAGCGACTCCAGCGAAGGCAGGCAGTTATACCAAGGGCGCTTTTCCAGGAAGGCGGGCCGATGAGTCTGCAGCGCCCAAATAACGTCCGTGCTGCTCTCCCACACAAGCTGGTCCTTGAGGTACTTGATGCGGCGGATCTTCTCCACCAGCCGTTGCTGAGCCTCTATCTTATTGAGGTACAAGATAATCTGGCGGTCCAGCTCCAGCAGGCCGTGATAAGATTCCGTGAGAGCGTCCTTCACCATGGCCACTGTCTCTTTCAGATGAGCATCCATGGACTGGCCGAAAAACACCCGCTGGCGTTCGTCGAAGAGCTTTTCGGCCTCCTTTATGAGAAGGGCGATGTCTGCGCGCTTGCGGTCCAAATTTTCCAGGCGCTTGCGCTTGACGGCATAGTCGCGCTCGTTCTTGTAGGTGCTGTCGATGGCCCGTTTGAGGTCTATGACATTGCGGTGGGTGGAAAGGGCGATGCTGCGGAGAATCCTTAGGATTTCCCCCATATAGCGCTGCTTTCGGCCCTCCGAATCTACTGTAAGCCAAAGCTCAATGTTCTCATTAAGGGAGTCTATGTGCTGCTTCACGCTGAGCACATTGATTTCCTCGTTCACCTCCAGCACATCCTCGAAAAAGCGAATGTAGGTATCCTCCAGCACCAGGAGGCCACCCTCCGACTCCCGGATGACCCCGTGTTCCAAAAGATATTCCAGCCTGCGGCTATCCTGGGATAGAAAATTCTCCAGCGCCTGCTCCGTGCGAAGCGACGGCGCCTTCCTGCTTGTGAACAAGAATTTAAGCAGCTCCTTCTCCCTTGCAATCGCCTTCAGCAGCGCATCTATGTCTCTGAATGCATTCAATTGTCAGAATAACAAAACATTAATCAACACCATTTGAAATTAGTAGAATAATGACTATCTTTGCATTACACAATCATGCTTAAACAAGACAGAACCATCATTCATGTGGAGGTCAAGGACACCCATGAGCATTTTTACTTTGGGTCAGCGGCAGCCATGTTCCAAGACTCCAGAGTAAAGTATTTGTTAAAAATCAAATACCAGACTTTCCGTACCAAGCGCATCGCCCCCGGGAAGCCTTTCGAGAACGAGTTCGTCATCGTCCGAAAGGGCCTGCTCAGCACCATCGATCACAAAGAACTCTTGTAACTCACTTCCGGCGTACCTGTGAAGCCACTCCGCAGGAATGCTGACAACGCTTGTCTGGCATTACAGAGTCCTGCGCCCCTACAGGTCCACCAGCCTGTACCCTTATGCGCAAAATTGGCCGATTTTGACGCTACCCTGCCGATGGCGCGGACCGGTATACACACAAAATCGCCATTGCAGCCAGATTATGCGGTGTCCAGAAGCCTCGCGGCATCGGTATAGCTTATACCGCACACCCTGGCGGCCTGGTGAACTCCGGCGCTGAAACGGAAGCGGACCTGACGGAGCGTTTCGGCCTGCTCCTGAGTTGAAAGAGCCACGAACGCAGGCTTCTGAAACAGGCTTTGCATAAGGTCCGGCAGGGCAGCCAGAATTACCTGATCCCGGAAGGCAGGCAGTTTTTCATCCTCCGCCTCCAGGCGCTTTCGGGCCTTGGAGGAGCTACTGAGAAAATACTGCATGCGCTTGGAAGAACGGAAGACAGATTCTACTTGGTTCACATCCACGTACGATTCCGGCAACACGAACCCTCTTTCAGACAACAGCCACTCATCCGGAAGTTTCAGAGCTGCCCTGCTGTGCATAAGACGGATTCGCTCCCGCCCGGAGAGCTCCCCCAGGCGGCGGTACTTTTGGGCAGGATGCCTGGAGACGAAGTTCCTGCCTTGAGGCATACTGCTTTCAAGGGGCATTCCATCCCACAGCATCTGAAAGAACGTGTTTCCCGTTCCCCACGGATACTGCCCAGGATACAGGCATATACTTGCCGCCACACAATTCATCTGTACATAAGCAATCGCCCGTTCCAAAGCTTCCGCCTTATCTTCGGATATCTCTTTAATATCCAATTTGTTACGTCTGAGAAACTCTTTTATACCATACTTTCCGCCCAAATAATGGGAGAACCGGCCCTTAAAACTGTTCATGAAGGCTTCCACCTCCTGACGGGTTCCGTACAGCACAAAGTGCACGTGGTTGGACATCAGTATGAAAGCCAGCACAATAACCTCCGGCGTCAGGGCCGCCTGGATGGCCACATAGTTCATTCCTGTTACAAAATCCTCATCATCCCTGAACCACAATCCATCCTCCAGATGCTTGGTGGTCACCAAATAATACTTTCTCATCGCTTCAAATCTTTAATTACTATTGATTTGTGGCCGGGCGTTAATGCAGGGCTACTGCTGGATAATCCACGTCTGTATGCCAGCCCCTTATATGCGCTGATTGGAGTTCCGAACAGCAGCCACCAGCCTCTACAAATATAGGTATTCTGTTGACAATCGCCAAAATATTTCAACAATTTTATAGAATAATGTTGACACACATCCGCTAATATGCAGGGCTACTGCGCCTACAGGTCCACGCTCCCTCCGCAGGGTAGCGTCAAAATCGGCCATTATTGCACATAGGGGTACAGGCCGATGGACCGGTAGACGAGCTGGAGAAAGTCAAAGGCAACAGATGTGCACTTTCTGCCTATCGACGCCATAGAATTATTCTGCTGATTTCCAAATTTTGGCAAGGCTTGCCAAAACTTGGGGAGAGGGTTGTCGGCATCTTACTTTTGCAAAAAAAAGAAAGATGCGAAAGAAACAACAAAGGGTGCTTATGACGCCGCTCAAT
>DGXO01000070.1:12116-63711 GCA_002395605.1 Bacteroidales bacterium UBA4230 | reverse complement strand
TGTAAAACAAATAGATATATAGCGGAGAAAATGATTATATTTGGGATAAATTACCTGAAAATGAAAAGATTACTACTACTTCTCAGCACTGCTCTCCTACTGATGTGCTGCCAAGCCCGCCAAGGCTGGGTAAAGGTGGAAGGCAACAAATTTGTGGACGCTCAGGGGAAAGAAATCATTTTCCGTGGCCTTTGTTTCTCGGATCCCGTAAAACTTGTGAATGACGGCCAGTGGACTGAGCGGTATTTTGAGGAGGCCGCATCCTGGGGCGCAAATGTTGTCCGCTTTGCGGTACACCCTGCAAACATCAACAAGATGGGCTGGGAAAAGACTTTCGAGGTCATGGACCAGGGCATAGAATGGGCCGAAAAACATGGGATTTATGTGATCATGGACTGGCACTCCATAGGCAATCTCAAGGAAGAGCTATACACAAATCCCATGTACAACACAACCAAGGAGGAGACTTTCAGATTCTGGCGTACGGCTGCCAGCCGATACAAGGACACGCCCACCGTGGCGCTGTATGAGATTTTCAACGAACCCACCGTCACCGGTACGGGAGAGTGCTCCTGGACCGAATGGAAAGAGCTTCAGGAACAGATAATAGACACTGTGCGCACCTACAATCCCAATGCGGTGTGCCTTTGCGCCGGCTTCAACTGGGCTTACGACCTTACGCCCGTAGCCAGTGAGCCCATCGGCCGTCCAAACGTAGCCTATGTATGCCACCCCTACCCCATGAAACGCCCGCAGCCCTGGGAAGAGCAGTGGGAAAAGGACTTCGGCTATGTTGCAGACACATATCCCGTAATATGCACGGAAATTGGCTATTGCCTTGAAAATGAGCCGGGAGCCCACATCCCCGTCATTTCCACGGACGTTTACGGAGAGCATATCACCAAGTACCTTGAGAGCAAGGGAATCTCCTTCACCGTATGGTGCTTTGACCCTCACTGGGCCCCCACCCTCATAAGTGACTGGGACTTCACCCCCACCACACAGGGACGCTTTTTCAAGCAGTACCTGCAAGGACTCTAAGAAGTCCGGGGCCAATGGTTTTTGTTTTTCTCGGAACTCTTTCTTATATTTGACCATTAAACCCACATGATAATGAGAAACATACAACCACTGTTCACACTTTTGTGCGCCGCCCTCCTGCTTTTCATGGGCTTCACCCGGGCCGGAGCCCAGACAACCGTTACGGGCGTGAATGTCACAAAATACGAGGCCACGTCCATGGATACCCAGCCTCACATGTTTGTTACGCCACTTGTGGCCGATGTAAGTTTAATCCAGGGAGCAGCCAATATCTTCAAGACCCAGGGGACCATCACCATCCCCGAAGCCCCCGACACCAAGGACACAAAACAGCTTGAAGCCTATGCCGGAAGGGCCAGGGCCGTTATCATGGACGGCATTGAAGAGCTCAAGGCCAAGGCCCTTTTCGAGTTCTCGGAAAAAGAAGGCGCAGACCTTATTGTGGGGCCCACCTACTCCGTCACAACTGACAAAAGTGAAGGCAGGGTGATTTACCTTACCGTGAAGGTGAAGGGCTTCCCGGCCAAATACACCAACTTCCGCAGCCTTAAACCTTCGGACAGCACCGTGGTTTATCTTAACACCATGCTGCGCCAGGGTAAGGACGTTAAAATTGTAACTTCCACGGAAGCATCACTTGAAGACAGAACCAAACAATAACCATGACCATGAGAGTTAAGTCCATTATAGCGGCGGCGGCACTCCTTCTGTGCGCCCTGCCTTCACTGAAGGCCCAGACCATTGATTTCACAGGCGTTACAATAAATACGGAACGCGTAAAGAAAACCTACGACCACCAAAATATGTTGTTTGTCACGGGTTGCTATGACATTAGTTTGGAAAAGGCTGACGTAGACTATAACACCGTACAGCTTGGCGTCCGTTATGCAAGCCTGTGGAAATGGGGCTTCTATGCAGGCGCCAGCATAGGCGTAAACGGCATCCCTGCAAAACGCGAGTACGCTGGAGGCTACACATACTACAAGGATTCTCCCAAAAGGAATCCCCGTCTCACAGTAACTGCCGGAGGGATGGTGCGTCTTGGAGAAGTAGTCTCACTTTACTTTGGCAGCGGAATCGGGCTCACCCAGGCGCTTGTCAAAACAGAGGATGCTGGCTGGAAACAGGATGTTTCTGTCCGTCTTGGGCCTCTTGCCGATGCCGGCATCAACCTTGGCTTCGGCCCTGTGTGCGTTCTTGCCGGCGCCACATACAATTTTGGCGAATACCAGCAGATACTTGTGAACTTAGGTGTTGGTTACAGGTTTTAACCGTAGTAAAATACATTCTACGTTATCCTACAATATATTTCCCAACGCGCGGAATCTTCTGTAAAAGGACGCAGAGGATGGCCGATGCCGTAAATGAAAGCACGGCAATGGCAAAGACCTCCACGGGGGTGGTCCAAATGCCAAGTAGACCTTGGGCCCCGCGGCCAAAAAGGGAGCATATACATGTGGCAACGCTGCCAAGGATGAGCATATGGCCAAGGTACATGCCGTAACTGGCCTTGGAAACGGGCAGGATGATATTTTTGTAGAATGTGCTTTCGGCCTTGATTTTACGGAACAGAAGTATCCAGGCAATGGTCATGAGGGCAAGGCCAAGGGTGTCGTTGAACCAGGTGGTTTCCCATATTGCGGCGCTGCCTACGGGGCCGGAGACGGGGAATGCGCCTTGGGCATCGGCCTGGACAAAGGAGTAGAATCCCGTGGCGGCAATTGTGAAGCCGGCGGCAAAAAGCGGCAGCGCAATGGCAAGGGTTTTACCCCAGCTGAGTTCCCCAACAAACTTCCGGAAATACAGTCCCAGAAGGAGATACCCAATGAATCCGCTCATGTAGTAAAAGGTGCCGTAGGTATTCCAGCTGGCCTCTCCCCAAAGCGGATATTTTGCAAGGTTGGGTATGCCGAAGGGGCCGTAAATGACCTCTGCCGGCCCTCCCGCCCACATGCGGATGTAAGGGATGATGGTGGTGAAAAGCCAAATTCCAAGGTAAACCTGGAGTTCGCGCTTGCCCACTTTTTCGGCCCAGGGGGAAAGAAGCGGCATAAGGAGATACACGCCAAGGAGCATGTACACAAACCAAAGATGCCCGGCGGCGTAGTTGAAATTGAGGAGGAAGTCCTTGAAGTCATGCACGGGGTCTCCCCACACGAAGGCATAGACCAGGGTCCACACAATGAAAGGGATGAGAACTCGAATTAGCCTACGCTTGAAAAACTCCCCGGCCGAATAGTGTATGGGGAACTGAAGATAACTGGATGCTACCACAAAAAGGGGCACGCAGGCCCTTGTGAAGCTGTTCAGGATGGACACCCAGATTGCGTCCGTTTTTGTGAGGATCTGCGCACCGCCGTCCCCGAAATAAAACACCTCACAGGCGTGAGTGCTCATCACAAAAAGGCAGGCCACAATCCTTAGCCAGTCTATCCAAATTTCCCGCTTATTCTCCATAACTCATTGTTTTTGCGAATTTACAAAAATATCCGGATTCTTTTGTGAGCAAATATCACTATATTTGCACTAACACTAAAACTTAAGCTTCAATGACAAACAATAGCAAAAGGCGCCAGTGGAGGCCTATAATAGAGGCCATTGTGTTCCTGAGTGTCATTTTCCTGGTCTTCGGCCTGCTAAGTTGGAAGATGGGTGGGGCAAACATGCTCAAAACCCTCATGAACACGGCCCATGACCTTCTTCTAAATACAGTGTTCTACCTTATGGGAATTACGGTTCTTACCGGAGCGCTGTCAAAGCTGATGTCGGAGTTTGGCGTTGTAACCCTTCTGGAAAGGGTTCTGAGGCCGCTCATGAAGCCGCTTTACAATCTTCCGGGCGTGGCGGCCCTTGGCGGAGTCATGACTTTCCTTTCCGACAACCCTGCCATCATAGCCCTTTCAAAGGACAGGAAGTTCGCATCATATTTCAAGAAATACCAACTGATTTCGCTCACCAATTTTGGGACGGCCTTCGGGATGGGTTTTGTGGTTATTATCACCATGATAGGCTACGGGCAAATGACCGCCGCCCTGATTGGGCTTGCGGGCGCCATCTGCGGCTCCATCATCTCTACACGCCTCATGCAGCGCTCCTGTCTCAAGGCATATCCGGAACTGGATAGCCCCGCGGTGGAGGATAGCGTTGCCCTTGAGGCCGAAGATGAGTCATCTGCCGATGAACCAAGCCGCAGCATATTCATGCGCTTTCTTAACGCTGTCCTGGACGGCGGAAAGAACGGCGTGGACCTTGGGCTGCAGATTATTCCGGGTGTTCTTATCATTACCACCGCGGTTATCATGGTTACCTTCGGCACAGGACCTTCCGGCGTTTACGACGGTTCTTCCAGCCAGGGTGTCCCGGTTCTGCCGTGGCTTGCCGAGAAAATTCACTGGGTGTTTGAATGGCTATTCGGCTTCACCCATATGGAGCTGATCGCCTTCCCCATGACGGCCCTTGGCGCGGTTGGGGCGGCCCTTGGGCTTCTTCCCACTTTCAATGCCACGGGCATCCTTGACGGAAATGCCATCGCGGTCTTCACGGCAATTGGAATGTGCTGGAGCGGCTTCCTCTCCACCCACACCGCCATGCTAGACTCCCTTGGTTACAGGAAGGCCATCTCCAAGGCCATTGGCGCACACGCAATTGCCGGCCTCTGCGCGGGCGTTATCGCCCACTTCCTGTTTCTGCTGGTGGGGCTGGTCTGACCGTAATTGATATCTTGCTGCAGAGTATATTCTCATCATATAATTTACACCCGATAGGGTATAGAAATACAACAATTTGCTAAATTTGAACCTTTTCGGGTATATTTTATCAGATTATTCTTATATTTGTACCCTAAAGGGTATAAATACTATGACAAGATTAGCAGAGCAAATCAAACAAAGGCGTAAAACCTATGGCCTTACTCAGGCCGAATTAGCGCAAAGAGCCGGTGTAGGCCTGCGCTTTGTGCGCGATTTGGAACAAGGCAAGGTCTCAGTACGTATGGACAAGGTGAATCAGGTTCTTGCTCTGTTTGGCGAGGAGCTCGGCCCGATAAAAATTAATGTACGATGAAACAGGCCGGTGTATATATTCAAGATGTCTATTGCGGCGTCCTCGTTGAAGATGAGGAAGGCTTCCACTTTGTGTATGACAAAGACTATTTGAAAAGGAGTGATGCCAAGTCTCTGAGTCCCACAATGCCACTCACTGAGCAGCCTTATGACAAGGAAATGATGTTTCCCGTTTTCGACGGCCTGATTCCGGAAGGCTGGTTGCTGGATATAGCTTCCCAGTCATGGAAGATAGACCCAAGAGACAGGATGTCTCTCCTCATGGCCTGCTGCAAAGATTGTATCGGTGATATCAGCGTAACCCCTTTGAGCCATGAGTAAGTGCCTGTACTGTTATAAGGATGGAGCCGAAGGCGATTTCCATCTCGCCTGTGCCAGGAAGTTCTTTGGCTCAAAATTAGTTCCTGAACTTCCCTACACTAGAGACAATATGTCGGAGTTGGCAAAGAAGGTTATCCGCGCCAGCACATCCGTGACGGGCGTTCAGGCGAAGATGTCGCTAGATGTAAACAGAGGCGGAAAGAACCAGCCAAAGAAGTTCACCATCGTAGGCCTGTGGGGCAAGTATATCTTCAAGCCTCAAAGCGACGCCTACCGTTTCCTCCCGGAGCTTGAGGACCTAACCATGAAAATGGCCGAAGCTGCCGGTATACGGACGGTAAAGCACACGCTTATTAGACTGACCGATGGAGAACTTGGATATCTGACAGAGCGCATTGACAGAGGAAAGCACGGGGAGAAGATATCCATGCTGGACATGTGTCAGCTGTCGAACCGTCTCACAGAGCACAAATATTACGGAACATATCCACAACTGGCCGAAACTATCGGCAAGTATTCTTCGGCCCCGCTTCTGGACATCCAGCGCTTCTGGGAGGTGGTCCTATTCTCCTGGCTCACAGGTAATTCCGACATGCATTGCAAGAATTTCTCACTCATTGACATGGGTAGAAGAACATACACCCTTGCACCGGCCTATGACCTCCTGGCCGTTCTTCTGGCCGACCCTTCCGACACTGAAGAAATGGCAATGACGCTGAAGGTAGGTGGCACCAAAAGCGGTTTTTCGCGTGCAGATTTCCTTGAGGCGATGATTTCCTCTGGCGTTCAAGAACGTGTTGCCGTCAAGATAATGGACAGGCTGGTTACATTCCTGCCAATATGGAAGGCTCTCATTGACAGTTCTTTTCTGCCGGAAGAATCAAAGAGAATGTATCTGGGCTTAGTGAATGAGCGTCTGGCGCGATTGTCAGAATAATCGTTTTGCGGATACTTACGAAAATAGCTATACCCTGCTTTTTTGTACAAGCACAACGTCAATGCAAGTCCAACTTCTTTGATGACTCTTCAATATTAAATCCAGCTAAAAATTGAACTGAAATCCCGCATTTTAAGCCAATTTTGAGGGACCCAAGTTCTGGCCGGAACTGAAATCCCGCATTTTGGACTGTTTTTGCGGGATTTGAGTAGCGGCTAGGCCCCGGCGGGGAAATCCAACGTTATTATTCACCCACTTCTGAGGTGATTGAAATGGAATCACAAGGCGTGAGGAGCGGTAATCGGCAAAAATAACTATCTTTGTGATTATGAAAAAGATACTGGCAATAGCGCTGCTTTCCCTATGCGCCCTCACCGGTTGGGCGCAGGAGGTAATTGTAATAGAATCCGCATGGCTGCACCGTATAGATTCCATTCTGGTGGTTTCGCCGGATGGCAAAACCTGCCAAAGGGAACTGCCAACCCTTATCCTTCTTCACGGATTTGGCGGAAATTACAGGGACTGGAGCACTCACGCAGACCTTCAGGGGCTTTCCAACAAGACCGGATTCAGGTTCGTGTGCCCGGAAGGCTTTGAAAGAAGCTGGTATCTCAACAACGCCAACCCTGCCGGCATGCAGTGGCGGAGCTTTTTCTGGGAAGAGTGCTGGCCGGCGCTTCAGGAGAGGTTCGGCCTAAACCCTGAGCGCACATTTGTAGACGGCCTTTCGATGGGCGGGCACGGCGCAATGAACCTTTTCCTGGACCACCCTGAACGCTTCAAAGCGGCAGGAGCCATGAGCGGAATACTGGACCTTCGGCACTCCGGAGGCTCACGTGAAATAATCCCCGGCATATTGGGGGCCGAAGACATTGAGGCCGAAGTGTGCCAGAAGGAATCGGCCGTAAACAGGCTGGGAAGGCTACGGGAAACAGGCTCAGAAGGCAAGCTGATGGTGGTTTCCTGCGGCACCAAGGACAAATTCCTGAAGGCCACGGAGGTATTTGACGCCCGCTGCCGGGAGGAAGGGCTGAGGTGCGTCGCCATCTACTCCCCCGCCGCCCACCGCTGGCCGTACTGGGCGAAGGCCCTGCCGTATCACCTTCAGTTCTTTATGGCCGAACTGTAAGCACCACATACTCGCTGCGCGTGCCAATCCTGAACTTGCCACCCCAGATTCCAAGCCCGGAGGAAATGTAATACCGGGTATCCCCTTTTTGATACGGGCCGAACGCCTTTTCAAACATTGCGTCCGTGACCCAGTTGCCGGGCCAGACCTGGCCGTGGTGGGTGTGGCCGGAGAACTGGAAATCCGCCCCGGCCTCCTGAGCCTGCTCAAGGTTATACGGCTGATGGTCAAGCACTATGGTGAACGTACTGTCCGACTGGAAGAGTTCCCAAAGGGCGGCACGGCAGGGGTTGGAGAGGTCGTCGCGGCCGATAATCCGGATGCCTTTATCCATTACCGCGCGGTCTTTCAGGAGCGTGATTCCTGCGCTGTCAAGGAAACTCCGGGCCTCATCCTCCCCTCCTATGTATTCGTGGTTCCCAAGGCAGGCGTATATGGGAGCCTTGATCTCACGGAATATGCTGCTGTAGTTCCACTCCATAACAGGCCTCATGTGGCCGTCTACAAGGTCTCCGGCAATGAGCACAAGGTCAGGGTTTTCGGCATTTATGAGCCCAACCCAGCGCCTCAGTTCCTTGGCTCGGTTGTGATAGCCGGCATGAAGGTCACTGGCAAGCACTATCTTAAGCGGCTTCTCAAGGGTTTTATCCGTCTGGATTGTGATCTCCTCCCTGTATTTGTGATGATAGTGGATTCCGCCGTATACAAGGATGAGAGTCACTAGCCCCACAACCGCTGCAGTCCCATGCAACGAATTGAACATGAAGGTCTTCGGCACAACATGTACAAGCCGTCCAAGGTCCAGCGCAAGGAAAAAGAGAAGGACATATAGGAACGCTATGAGCCAGGATGTCCAGACCTCATAGGTTACAGTCCCAAGCACAAGTGGCATAGTGTCCCTGAACTTGAAAGACGGGAACATGAGAAGAAAACACATCACCCACAGGCACGCCACGGCCCATTTCCACCCCTTAGCAAGCGGAACGATATGCCACAGCCGGAATGCGGTGTATCCAATGGCCGCCCCCAGCAGCAGGAACAGCAGTACAAACGGTATAAGTCTTTGCATAGGCTACTACAGCCCGGCGCTCCAGGCAAGTTTGCCCTTGCCGGTGTGGGAGACGGTTTTGCTGGAGTGAGGAGGCAGGGAGAAGAAGTTGTCTGTCCAGAAGGCGGCCGGGACAAGGTCTCCGGAAGCATCCAGAAGCTTCAATACAACCTGCCAAGCCACAGTATCTGAGTTATTTACAACCGTAACATTGCCCTCGGCATCCTCAGTTACCTTGAGGTCCGGAGCGGGAAGGCGTGTCACGTACTGGAGCCCTGCATACGTGCTGATGGGGGTCTGGAACCAGATTGAATGCTCGTAGTCGTGGACATTGCCCTGAGCGGGTACGGCGTAGAAGTTATCGGCCCCGCCCTCCACAAATACAAAGAGGTCCTGGCCCGCAGGAAGATCCAAAACGGGCACAGATGTGCCTTCAGGCACCGTAACGCTCACGGGAACGGTCTGGATTTCACGTGATGCGGCATCAAAGATGCGCACGGTGCACTCAAGGCTGGCATCCTTTCCTCCGGGGGCGGTGCCGTTCACAGCGTACAGTTTTCTCTCTTCCCACTGGAGAAGAAGCTGCAAGGGCTGCATGGCTTTTTTGGTGCCGTAGTAGCCTGCCGTAGGGATGCCGTACCAGTCGTACAGCTGCCAGTAAAGCATGGGAACGGCCGAATTGAGCATCCACTGCACAACGCCGGTAGCCTTGCCGATATTAATGCGGAAAGCCTCAAACATGCCGCGGGTTCCGGTGTAATCGGCCGCCTGGGCACGGGAGACAAACTGCTCTATGTTGGAGGGTTCTCCGTACTGGCGCTCAACCACTTCCTTGATTACGTGGGTGTCGTGCATGCCTTCTCCGGCAACGGTGCACAGGGCGTCCCAGGCCTTTCCAACCGGCCAGCGGTCTGCGGGTGCAATCATTTTAACCACAGACTCATACTGGGGCATATTGAGGCCGATACCCGTTTCCGTATTGAAGCCCAGCGCACCGCCTACGGCTTTGGGATTTACCCAGTATTCCGGGCCGCAGTACTCATAGGGGCCGGTCATCTTGTTGCCGGAAGGACCTGCCAGCGACACCTTTGAAGCGGCGCTGCAGATATAAGAGAACTCCAGTCCAAGGGCCTTGAATTCCTCCAAGTAAAGGGGCTCAAGCTGGGGATTTGCAATGCGGTCACTGCCCGTGAGGAAGGAGGCGATTGAAGGGTGATTGCGTATCCAGCGCATCTGGTCCTTGAAGTAGCGGAACGCCAGGGCGTTGCGTTCAGGGTCGTTGATGCAGCCGTACATTTCGTCGTGGGGAATGCCGCAGTAGCCTTCCCACTCCCACTGGCAGCTGAAGCCCGTAATGGCCATGATGCCCTCGCGGTCGCAGAGGTCGTATACGTAAGAATCCTTTCCCCAGATATTCTCAAAGCGGATGCAGTTGAGACCCATGTCTTTTACCATATTCACCTGATGCTCAATGCTTTCATGGGTGTCACGGAGATAGCGGTCATCGGCCCAGCCGGCACCGGCCACAAGGATGTCATGGCCATTGAGGGTGTACTGCCTGTGGCCGTTTTCGTTGAGGCGGGAGGTGAATTTCCTTATGCCGAAGGTCCTTGATGCATCGTCCGTGATGGCGCCGTCAATGAAGGCGCTGAGGTTCATGCTGTAAAGCTCCGGGGTGCCGGTATCGTGAGTCCACCAAAGGCGGGGATTTGCAATTTCAAGGGCGTCAAAGACCTCTTCCCTGGTTTCACGGGCGGCAAGGGCTGCCTTGTGGGTGAATTCACGGCCTTCCACCACGCCCTTCAGGACAACCTCCGCGGGAGCATCCGAATGGTTTGCAAGAAGGGCCCTTACCTCAATGCGGGCATTGTCAAGGGTGTTGTTAAGGATGGGATGCACGTACATGTCCTTGATGGACACTGCGCCGTGAGAGCGGAATGTAACGCCTCTCACTAGACCCATGGAAGCGTCCTCAGGAGCAGGGCTCCAGTCTACCCAGCCATGGTTGAGGTCTCCGGGCCTGGCCCTTTCAAGCCTCACCTGGAGGCGGTTGCTCTTTTTCACAAGGGGCGTGACATCGAATTCACGCACTGCAAATACGCCGAAGGTTGTATCCTTGGATGCAATCTTCTCTCCGTTGAAAAATATATCGGCATAATATCCAAGGCCGTCAAAGCGAAGCGAGTAATACTTTGAAAGGTCCTGGGCCTTAAGCACAGTAGTGTAGGTAAAACTGCCCTCAAGGGCCTCAGAGGTAAGTTCCTGGCCATTTTCAAGAAGCACCGCCGCCACAGTGGAAGGAACCTCTGCGGGGTAGGATTTTCCTGTGCTGTCTTGGGTTAATGTCCAATCCGAATTGCCGGCGCAAGATGCTGCCAAAAGAATTAAAGCCGATAAAATTACGTTTCTCATAGCGTAAAGATACGGCTTTTATTTGTTAATGTCAAATGCTTACCAGGCAACTATTGTCCTATCCTTGGTGAAGATGTGGCCGGAAGGAGTGGAGTAAAGCTCCGTCCCCGCAGGAATCTCATACACCAGGACGGCTTTCTTAGCCGGGACAGTAATGCTGCAGTCCCCTGCCGCACCCCTTGCGGCATAGTCACGGGCTACGGCGTCAAAGAGATCATAGGCGGCAGCGCCGCAGGCCTTGTAAGTGACGCTGCGGTCATCGGCATAAGGATTATACAGGAGATGACAGGGGAAGGGCCTTTCGGCATAAAAATCCGTCACGTTGCAGTCCAGGGACAGGATTCCCTCAACGTCCGTTGTGGAAATAATTGAGCCGAAGATGCCGATCGGCGAAGTGCTGTAAAGGCTGAACATAGTGCAGTCTGGCATACCCTGAAGCCAGCTGGGGCCGTCTCCTTCGGCCACCGGTTGGGCCGACATTTTTCCATAGCGGTCACGGTTGCGAAGGCCCTCATAGCCGATGACATTGCCGGTGATATCCTTGATGCCGGCACAGAACTGGTGTTCATCGTCAATCTCCATGGGGAAGAAAAGCCTGGAGGCCGATGCATTGTTGAGCATCCACTTGCCAATTGTAGTTGCAAACTTGGGCTCATACTTTACCATAGGGACAAGCGGCCAGGCCATCTCGTAGCTATTCATCTGAAAGGCGTATCCGCCGCCGTCAGTTATGCTTCCCTGGAGGCCTGAAACATCGTAGGGGCCCCACTGACCAACAGTTACAGCCCAGCCGTTCCGGCCATTGCTCTTGTTGCCCTCGAAAGTCCAGCGCAGGATTTTGCCAATCTCATAGGAGGTTCCGTAAACGGCGTTCATCACGGCTCCGACATAGGCTCCAAAAGGCAGTACAATCTCATAGAAACGGCTTTCCGTAAGGGCGTCAATCGCATTCATGGCGCTCACCGCCCGCGTCATGTAATTCACGTCTCCAAATTTACGGTAAGCGTTAAGAAGCACCCAGGCGTGACCGGCGGCGGCGTCTTGCTGACGCGGAATGCCATTTGTCTTGCCCGTCATGGTGTTGTAATTGAACCAGCTCCAGGCGTAGTTGCCGGCCATGGTTTCATCGGCCTTGGCAAACTGGTCTGCAATTGAGCGGAGAATGGGGTCTGCACCCTCCACACCTGGGAAAACGTCTGAAACGCCCCAGTAGAGGAGGTTTGGAAGCATGTTATACCACCAGTCCTGACCGTATCCGGAAGTACCGTTAACCATTATCTTCCAACCGTTTCGGCCTGCAAAATAATTCTGGAGCATCTGGGGATAATTGTAGCCGTCCTGGGACGTTTTGTCTATACCCACAAGCCCGCCGCCCATGACCGCCGCCATGGTGTTTATGGCCTCATGGCCGCCTGGATTCTGAGGCCCCTGACGGATATCGCCGAGGGTGGTATAAAGGCCGAATCCGTCGTACTCCGAGTTTTTACCTGTCTCATCAAGCCATATCAGGGGAAGGTAATCTCCCGTAGCATTCCAATCAAAGACATAGGCATCGTAGTCCAGGGCCTTCTGCTTCCAGTCCAGCATCTTGTAAGTGGCGGGAATATCCGGCATCAGGTCTACACGGGATATGGACACCTGCTCACGCGCACCGGGAGATACAAACGGCGACAGAGCCTCTTCCTCCGGAATCTCCCAGGGCTTGTCTTCCGGCTTATCCACCGTATCATCAGGATCCTCGTTCTGAGTATCGTCCGGATTCTGTTCCTGAACCGGCGCAGGAGCGCAGGATAAGAGAAAAGCGCCCGCTGCAGCAAACAGACTGAGTATGAGTGAATAATGCTTTTTCATAACGAGGACAAATATAATAAATATATGGAAACCGGCGGCAGGGTCAGCCGCCGCCGGTTTAATTACACGGAAATTACTTCTGGTCGTTGAAGAGCTTTGCAACCTGACCGCCGTCAAGGGCGATGGTGTAGAAAGCGAGGTCGTCAAGCTTGCCGGTGTAGTAGCCGGTAGCGGAGTCGGGCTCCTGAAGGCCAAGAAGGAGTTTGGTGCCTTCCGGTGCGGGAGCGAAGGTCTTGTTGGTGATGTCAAGTTTGCCTTCATTCTCTTTATTCCACAGCATGGTGAGTTCGCCGTCAAGATAGAAGGCCATTGCGCCGTTGGTGAGGTCACAGGTAGCCACTACGTGATGCCACTCGTTCTCAGGGATCTCGGTGTTGCCGTCGTGGTCAATCCATACATCGCCGAAGTGAATGGTGAGGAAAGCCTTGTTGGTGCTCTGAGTCTGGAATTTCCAGGTATCCCACTTGTTCCATGAGAGGATATAGTTGTTCTCATAGATAGGAGTGTTCACCCAGCAGGCGATGGAGAATGTCGGAGACTCAAGGACTGAGGCAACTGCATCCTGGAATTCACCATGAGAAGTTGCGCCAAACTGAAGGCCCTTGCTGCCGGCCTTATGACCGTCCACGAACTTGGGAGCGCCTTCTTCACCTGCGAAAAGCTTCACAGTCCACTCATACTTACCGGTGGTCTTGAGCTCTGATCCGCTTCCTTCCTCAAAGTTGAGGGCCCATGCGAGGGCGTCTGCAGGGATAGCGCCAATTTCAGCTGCAAGGAAAGCTTCCTTTGCGGTCTTGAGCTGGGCAGCCAGGTTATCTACGGCAGCCTGAGTGGTTGCAGCAGGAATGGCCTTCTCAACAGTCTCGATAACGCCCTTGAAGTCATCGATAGCCTTCTGGGGCCAGCTGTCGGTAGAGGCGTTCTGAAGGAGGGTCTTGCACTCTGAAAGGAGGGCATTGACTTCCGTAAGGTCTACATTGGCCTTGGTGTCGTTTTGTTTGTTGCAGCTCACAGCGAGGAGGCTGAGAACGATAGCTGCAAATGCGATGATTTTTTTCATTGCTTGTTTGTTTTAGTTAATGGATTAATGTAATTGTTTGGTTTTAGTATTTCTTCTATTTAAGAGCGGAATTGGCATCGGTCTCACCCTGGGGAATAGGGAAATAGTACCTGCCGGAAGGCCATGCCGCGTCTCCGAGGGCGGCCACGGCGTATTCCCTGCCGTAACGCATCACATCATAGAAACGGTGGAATTCAAAGCCAAGCTCACGGCGGCGCTCCTTGCGGATGGCATCCCTGAGAGCGGCCTGGGTGGTTGCCGTGGTGGGAGCCAGGCCGGCGCGATTGCGGACTTTGTCAAGTTCCGCGGCTGCACCTGCAGAGCCGGATTCGTTGAGGGCTTCGGCCTTCAGGAGAAGGACTTCGGCGTAACGGATACGGTGCTGGGGAACGGTGCTCTGGGCTTTCGCCTGGTCTTCAACGTCGTCTTGGTCATACTTTTTCACAAGGTAACCGGTTGCCCCGCCCCATTCTTTCTTGAAGGTGGTTCCGTTGAACCAGGGCTTTCCGTCACGGCCGATGGATGCGTCAAGACGGGGATCGGTGTCTCCGCCGGCGGTGAGTTCATCAAAGACGTTCACATAAGACTCGGTGGGGGCGTTGAAGTTGTATCCGCCTTCCTCAAAGGGAGCGAACCACACGCACAGGTTGTTTCCAAGTGAAGCGGTCTTGTTGTTGCCATACCTGAGCGCGAAGATGCTCTCTATGGAATCCTCTCCGCCGGGGCGGAAAAGATCAGAATAGACGGGTTCCAGGTCATATCCTGCGCCAACTTCCTCAAGGGATTTGATGGCGGCGAGGGCTTCGTCCCACTTTCCCTGGAACACCTTGCTCTTTGCAAGGAGGGCATAAGCGGCGGTGCGGTTCACGTGACCGTCCTTGAGGTCACCCACCCCTGCGGCGGCATCGGCAAGGTCGGCGTCAATCTGGGCATATATGTCCTCAATGCTGCTAAGGCCCACATGGATGTTGGCGGCAACGTTCTGAGGCTTTGTCTTAAGGGGCACCTGGCCGAAAATGTTAACCAGATTGAAGTAGGAATATGCACGGAGGAACTTTGCCTGGCCGATGAGATCGGCAGCAACTTTTTCCTCCAACCCCATTGAGCCGATGGCGTCAATCGCGTTGTTTGCACGGGTGATGGTTTCATAGGTATCCTGCCAGAAGGTGCCGATGTTGCCGTGGTCTGCGGTTGCGGTAAAGTTATCTATCTCGTTGATCTGGGGCTGGTCTCCGTCGGAGCCGCCCTTCACGGAATCGTCCGAGGCCACATCTCCGAACATCCAGAGGATATTGCCATAGAGGCTGTTGTAAACGGCATTCACAGCCATTTCGGCCTTACCGGCGGTGGTGTAATAGTTTTCTGCGGAATATCCGCCCTTGAGGTTTTCCTCCAGGAATTTCTCACAGGAAGATGAAAGGACTGCTACGGCGGCTATCGCTATGATGATTCTTGCTTTCATATCTCTAGAAGGTTAAATTGAGACCAAGGGTAACACTCTTTGCAACCGGGTATGTGCCCCAGTCGATACCGTTTGCGCGGTCTCCTTCACCGGAGGAGTTGGCGTTCACCGTCATTTCAGGGTCAAGTCCGGGATATGAGGTGAATGTAAGGAGGTTGGAAGCTGCAAGGTAAACCCTGCAGGTAGCTACGTTCCAGGATTCGGGCAGCTTGAATGAATGGCCCACCTGGATGTTCTTGAGACGGAGGTAACTGCCGTCGTGGAGGAAACGGGTGGAAACCTTGCGGTTGTTTGTGCCAACCCAGGTTGCGCGGGGGAATTCATTGGTGCTTCCCTCCCCTGTCCAGTGACCGTCGAAGTAACGCTTGGTGGCGGGGAATCCACGGTAGAAGCCTTCGGAATCATTGAAGAACTGGACATACACCTTCTGGCCGAATGCGCCCTGGAAGAACATGGAGAAATCCCATCCCTTGTAGTTTGCCGCCAGGTTGATACCGGTGGTGAACTTAGGGATTGCGCTTCCCACGAAAGTGCGGTCATTTCCGTCAATCACGGTGTCCTCTACAATATTACGGTACTTCACGTCACCGGGCTTGATGCCTGTTCCCTGAAGGGGAGACATCATAACCTCAACGTCGTTCTGGAAGATGCCTTCCATCTCATACATATAGAAGGAGCCGATAGGCTGGCCAACCTCCGTGCGGGTAACGTAAACGCCGTCGTTTACCAGACCGCCCAGGATGGGAGAATCCAGACGGAGGACCTCGTTGTGGAGGTATCCGCCGTTGAGGGTAATGTCAAAGCCCCAGTCCTTGAACTGGCGGCGGTAGAAGATTTCAAGGTCTACGCCGGTATTGAGGACACTGCCGTTATTGACCCAGCGGCTGGCGTTTCGGCCCACGGATGTAGGAAGGGACTCCTGCACCAGCATGTCGTCGGTCACTTTGTAGTACCAGTCTACGGAACCGCCAAGCGTACCCTTAAGTACCTCAATGTCAATACCCGCATTAAGCTGGCGGGAAGTTTCCCACTTCAGTTCGGAGTTGCCGAGGGATGTCTGGGTATAACCGTCGGCAATATTGTTTCCAAAGGCATAGTAATACTTTCCGGAATAGCGGTCGGAATATGCGTAAAGGCCGATATTCTGGTTACCGATGGCGCCATAGCCCACGCGGAGCTTGAGTTTGTCAAGCCAGTCGGCATCTTCCATGAATGCCTCCTGGTCTATGTTCCAACCTGCCGAAGCGGAGTAGAACAGACCCCAGCGGTGACCTGCGCTGAAGCGGGAAGAACCGTCCAGACGGAGGATACCGGACACATAGTAGCGGCTGCCGAAGTTGTAGTTGGCATTGGCAAAGAATGACAGCAGCGAAGAAGCGCTTTCTCCCTGGCTGGAAGTGAGGGAGCCCTGTCCAAGGCCAATGTAAAGGAGATCGGGATCGTCTGAAGGGAAATCCTCGTTGGCCGATGAGATGACTTCCTCGCGGTTGTGGATGGCTTCCATACCAACAAGGTAATTGACATGGTGCTGGCCGAACTCAAGGTTGTGGTTGAGGGTGGAGTTGACGGTCCAGTTGCTGTTCTGGTTGTAGCGCACCGTGAGGCCGTTGGTCTCGTTGATACGGTCCTTGTCGCCCCAAGTCTTGTTGTAAAGCCTGTAGGTGTTGTGGCGGTAATCCAGACCCATTGTGGTTTTCCAGAACAGGTTCTTGGTGAAATTCACCATGATGTTTCCGGTCACAAGGAGCGTTTTGGTCCTGTTGGTGCGGTCTGTATACTCGGTGAGGCCCTCGGGGCTGTACCCGTCTCCAAAGAAGCTGTTGTAGACGGCGGCACCGTAATATGTGCCGGGCATGTCTACATAGTTGCCGTCATTGTCGTAAACGGGAATGGCGGGGTTACGGAAAAGGGCGTAACGCACCACGCTGCCGCCTTGGTCGTTCTTGTAACCGTCTCCGGACGAGGACAGCATCTTGTTGTTGGCGTAGGAGCCGTTTACATTGAGGTCTACCTTGAGCCAGTTCTTGATTTGGGAATTGATGCTGGCGCGGATAGAGGCCTTGTCATAGGCCGAATTCCTGATAATACCCTGCTGGTTGAAGTAGTTTGCAGAGATGAGGTAGCGGGTTTTGGCATTGCCGCCGCTTAAGGTGAGCTCATGCTGGGTGATTGGAGCCACGCGGAAGATTTCCTCCAGGTGGTTCACGTTGGGGAACTCTTTCAGATACTCTCCCTCGATGAGTTTGCGCTTGATGGAGAGGACTTCGTTGTCGGCTCTTGCTGCTTCATTGTAGAGGCTGATGTATTCCTCGGTAGAAGTCATCTGGGGCAGCTTGCCGTGGAACTGGATACCGCTTTGCATATTGTAGGTAATGCGGGCATCCCCTTCCTTACCGCTCTTGGTGGTGATAAGGACAACGCCGTTGGTGGCACGTGAGCCATAGATGGCGGCCGATGAAGCGTCTTTCAGGATGGAGATTTCCTCAATGTCGCCGGCAGACAGGGAGTTCAGGGCTCCTTCCACCGGAATGCCGTCTACAATATACAGGGGTTCGTTACCGGAAGAAATGGAACCGGTACCGCGGACACGCACGGAAATATCTGCACCAGGAGCACCTGTCTGGTTGGAAATGTTCACACCTGCCACACGGCCCTGCAGGGATTCCTGCACACTGGCCACGGGGACTTTGGTGAGCTGCTCGTTTCCAACCTTGGAAACGGCTCCAAGGACATCACGGCGCTTCATTACGGAGTAACCCACAACCACCACCTCGTCAAGGAACTGGCTGTCTTCCTCCAAGCTTACGTTTATGACTTTCTGGCCGTTCACCGGGATGGTGACAGTCTTGAATCCAATGCAGTCAAATACCAGGACTGCGTTTGACGGTACGCTGATGGAATAGGTGCCGTCAAGGTCTGTGATAACACCAGTGGTGGTACCCTGCACCATGATGCTGGCGCCAATAACAGGCTCGCCGTTTGCGGCTTCTGTTACCGTTCCGCTTACCGTGTTCTGGGCCATGGCGGCCAGCGGAAGCAGAATAACGGCCAATACACTAATTAGCTTTTTCATTGTATGCAATTACGTTATTGTTTACGCTCAAGTTTCCGTTTTCTTCGGCAGTGATCACGCTGCCGGAGGGAAGTTCCACAATCACTGCCGATGAATCCGGTTCAATGGCAACCTTGGCGCTCTTCCTCACGGAACGGGCCACATACCTGCGGGAGACAATGTCAAAGAGGTCCTTGGGGCCGTCTTCCACGGCATAGGTCACTTTCTTCACCTTATCGTATGGATTGTAGAGAAGATATACGGGATAGGGTTTGGAGGCATAGAAGTCCGTAGCGTTGCAGTTGAGCCTCAGGATGCCTTCCACGTCAGTTGTTTTCACAATGGCGCCAAGGATACCTACGGCCGATGTGCTATATACGCTGAACATACTCTCCATGGGGTTGTTCTCGTTCCACAGCGGGCCGTCTCCAAGGGCCATGGGGTGAATGCCCTTGTGCTTTTCGGGCTCAAAGATCTGGTCCTCATAGCGGAGGCCTTCGTAGGCAATGATGGAATTGGTGTAGTCCTGCATTCCGGGGAGGCACTGGTTCTCGTCGGGAAGCTGGTCCGGGAAGAACAGGCGGCAGTTGTTGGCAACGTTCAGCATCCATCGGCCTATGGAACGGGCCCACTTGGGTTCATATTTCACAAGGGGGACAAAGGGCCATGCCACGTCTATGGAGTTCATCAGGAAGGCAAAACCGCCGCGGTCTATGAGGCTGCCCTGGAGGCCGCTGATTTCATAGTTTCCCCACTTTCCGGCAGTGATTCCCCAGCCGTTTCGGCCATCGGGAGCCTTGCAGCCTTCAAACACCCAGTCAAGCATCTTGGCGGTGTCATAGTTGCAGCCTTGTTCGGCATTGAGACGTGCGGCAGTATAGATGCCCATGGGAAGGAGAATCTCATAGAACCTGCTCTCTTTCTGGGAATCCAGGGCCGCCATTGCGGTTTTGGCGCGCTCCAGGTAACGGGGGTCTCCAAACTTCTGATATGCGCTGTAGAGCACCCAGGCGTGACCGCCTGCTGCGTCCTGCTGCTTGGGGATCCAGTTGTTGCAGCCCTTCATCTGGGAGTAGTCGAAGTAGGTGAAATCGTAGTTTCCGTCAAGCACCTCATCGGCCGCAGCAAACTGCTCCGCCACCGTATGCATTATTTCATCGGCCCCGTCAACGCCGGGGAAGATCTCGCTCATTGCATAGAAGAGGATGTTGGGATATACGTCGTACCACCAGTCACGGCCGTAACCGCCGCCAAGCAGGGCAACCTCCGGGCAGGTGTTGTTCATCACTATGTTCCAGCCGTTGTCGGTGTTGAAATAGTTCTGGGACATCTTCACCCAGTTGTAGCCATTCTGGGAAGTCTTGTCAATGCCGTTGAGGCCGGCACCTATGAGGGTGTGGAGGATGTTGAGGCTCTCGTGGAACTCTCCGCCGTTGTTATCGGGGCCCTGACGGGCGTCCTTCATTGCGGTATAGAGGCCGAAGGTTACCTGGCCGTTGTTGCGGCCGGCGCCGTCCATCCAGATCACGGGACCAGCGGGAAGGGTGCTCTCGAAGTCATAGACATAGGCGTCAAAGTCAAGGGCCTTCTGGTGCCAGTCAAGGATCTTGTAGGGCTGGGGCATTGCTGCCATAAGCTCTACGCGGGGGATGCTCACCTGCTCAACTGCCGGGCCCCAGGACTCTTCAGGAGTGTTCTGGCAGGCTGTGAGGGCGGCAATAAGGGCTATTACAATGTACTTTCTCATTTTTTGCCGTCTATTTCTCTGATAATGTTCTTTGCAAGGGGAAGGCTGAGCATCTGGATGGCGCCAACGATGACAAGGGCATAACGGAGGGCGATGTCCTCGCTGAATGCTTTTGCCAGGACAATGAAAAGGACCATCCCGAAGGCCCGGCCCACAAACAGGCCGAACTCATGGCTCATGATATAGGCGTATTCGTCCCTGCCTTCAATCTTTGACACTGCATCAATGGTCTTCATCATTGTAGGAAGGTATGCCAGGTCATGGATAGGCTGGAACAGAACTTTGCAGAGGATGAAGACAATTACGCCGGCGGCGCTGAAAAGGATGCTGTTGGCAAGGGTGCCAAGGAAGAACACCAGCAGGCCGAAACCAAATATCTTCATGCGGTCTTCGGGCTTTGAAACGCGGCCAAGCACATACACCAGGATTGCGGTGAGGGCACCTGCGATGCCCTGGATAAGGCCAAGTTCCCCTTCCCCGCCGATGAATTTCATGATGAGGATGGCGGGAGCTGTTACCAGGAAGCCCTGGACCATACCCTTGAGGCCGGCAAGCGACAGGAGCTTGTTCCACAGCCTGTGGAACTTGAAATAGAAGAAGTTCTTGCTTTCCGGGGAACGGAACGTGCCGCGGGACAGCGCTATGCAGGCGCAGATTGAAATGATGAATGCAGCCACAGTGATTACCCTGTAACCTGCGTTCACATCCATTGTAAAGCCAAAGAGGGTTTTTCCGTCAATGTAGGCCAGGAAGGCGCCCACAACCACCGGAATCACTATATTCCACAGTGAAAAGAAGAATGACTCAAAGCCGAAGAAGTAGTTACGGTTGTCGTCATTGGTGGAATAGAGGGTGAGAAGATACCGGTTGGTCCAGAAGAATCCTGTGGAAAGGCCGATGAGGAATCCGGTTGCGCAGAGCATGGGAAGTGTTACGGTACGGATGAACATCATCACCATCAGTGCCACGGCGGAAATAAGGATGCCGAAGGTGTAAAGATGGGAAGACTTGAACCATTTCAGGAGGAGTCCGTTTACCATGGCCGACATCACAACACCCACATACATGCAGAGCTGGTACACCACCACCCAGGAAGGGCTTCCGGTATTGCGCATGATGTATGCACCCGCAAAGATCTCAATAAGCGGAAGCACCATCGCAAACAGAAGATTGGTAACCAGAAGGGTTCTGATCTCCTTGGGCTGCGACTTGAAGAAAGCGATTTCGTTTAAACCTTTCATTATTTATAGAGGCTGTCTAAGATTTCTTTGATGGAGAATTCTGCGCTGCAGATCACTTCGTCGGAGGCGCCATAGAAAATGCGCACGGTGTCCTCGTCAAGGCGGTAGAAGCCGTTGGTGAAGACCACGTTTCCGAAGAAACCGGTTTGCTCATAAGGAGCGATGGGCTCCATGATAGGTTCCTCGCTTCTGGCGATAACCTTTGTAGGATCCTGAAGGTCCAGCAGAAGGGCGCCAAGGCAGTAGCGGTTTTCCTTGTTTGCCCCGTGGTAAATCTCAAGCCACCCTTTTTCCGTGCGGATAGGTGCAGCGCCTGCGCCAACGCGGGCACTGTCCCACATGCCGGGACGGGTTGTAGCAACACAGATGTGACGGCCCCAATGGATGCGGTCCGGGGATTCCGCCACCCAGATATAGTTACCGCCAAGTTCGGGGCTGCTGGGACGGTGGAAAGCATACCACTTACCGCCTATCTTCTCCTCAAAGAGGGCGCAGTCTTTGTTGTGGGGAGGGAAGATCATACCCTCACGCTCAAGCGTCTGGAAGTCCTTGGTATGGATCAGGCCAACGCCAACTGCCACTGGAGAAACCTCCGTGAAAGTGAGCCAGAAACCGTCCTCCATAGTTGCCACGCGGCAGTCCTCAATGCCGAAAGACTCCTGGAAGCCTTTCCCGAAGATGGGGCGCATAGAGGGGTCCTCGTAGAAATGGACGTCGTCGTCTGAGCAGACGGGACGGAGATATGACAGAGTTGTAAGGTAATTCTGTCCTTTATATCCTATGACGCGGGGATCGCTGGCATCAAGGTCTGGGTCATCCTTGGAAAAGCTCAGGACCTCTATTTCACCTTTATCATTATATACGGGGAAACTGATCACTCCCTCTTTCTGGACCGGGCGTTCCGCAACCCTGAGGAGAAGCCAGGTTTTGCCGTTCATACGGAAAACGCCAGGATTGAGAAGGCAGGTTATTTCCATGCCGTCAATACAGGGAGTAAGATCGGATGGCCTCAGAAGAGGATTGTTGGGATTACGTTTTGCGATATCCATGTCTTTGAAGTTTTAGTGTGCCGCAAAGATAGCCCACGGACTTCCCTGCGAGGTACACAATTTAAACAAATGAGTGCTCAATTTTGACTTTTAGGAAAAAAGTACTTATATTTGACGAAAATGAAATCACACGTGAAAAAACTAATAATATGCCTTTTAACACTGCTCTGGGCTATTTATGGGCACTCTGCGGTGCCCAAATACAACATAAAGCGCATCACCAACGCAAACGGACTGTCCAACAGTTCCGTAAATGTGATCAGGCAGGACAGTAACACCCTCATGTGGTTTGGAACATGGGATGGCCTCAACTGCTGGGACTCGGAAGGAATGCGGGTATTCCTGCCATCGGCCGATGAAGCGGGATCTCTGAGGAACAACGTCATAAGGGATATAGTGGAGCAGAGTGACACCTGCCTGTGGATTGTGACAGACAGGGGCGTAGACCGTTACAATCCCAGGAAACAGGCTTTCACCAACTATTTTACCGGCCCTACGGAAAGGTCCACCATATCTGAGGACAACTTCCATCTTGCAGTGAGTCCTTCCGGAGAAACCGTATGCCTTGTGAACGGCCGCGGCGCCTATATCTTTGACGGTCATTCTTTCAGGATGACCGCTTCCCTGAGGGGCAATACCGTTGTGAAGGCTTTCTTTGACAGCAGGAACAGCCTCTGGATACACACCTCGGACGGAAAACTGTTCCGCGGGGAGAGCCTGAAAGAGGAAGGCGTTGAATTTGTGCACTACAACAGTGCAGAGGACGACATCTGGATTCAGAAAGGCCGGGAGCTGCGGGATATAAGCAGTTCAAAGGTATTTCAGTTCAGGGAAGGGACGATAAGGGCTTTTGCTACCGACGGGACATCCATCTTCCTAGGAACACAGACTGGCGTTTTTGAAATGGATGCCGTAACCGGCAGCTACAGCCATATCCTGAAAAACCTCCCTGTCCTGTCCCTTTGCTGCGGCTCCCAGCAGATACTGTGGGTTGGGACTGACATGCACGGAGTCTTGCAGCTCTCAGACCAGCTATTTGATTTTGGGAAGGTGACCGGCCTGTTTGAAGACAATGCAATCAGATGCTTCTCTGGGTATGGTGATAATTCAATCCTTGTGGGAACAAAGGGCTCCGGAATATTTGAATTTGACAGCGCGCTCAATCTAAAACGGCAGATCACTACCGCAGAAGGCCTGTCTCACAACTCGGTTTTCGCATTCGCAGAAACGCCCCGCCTTGTGTGGATAGGCACCGATGGCGCCGGAATCAATTATCTGGAGAAAGGAGGCAATGGCCAGAGGATAAAGTCCTTGTCCCTGCCAAAGGATGCACCTGTCCACAGTGTCTACGCAATTCTTCCACAGGGCGATGATACTCTCTGGGTGGGGACCAGCGGAAGCGGCCTTTTCCGGCTTATTCTATCGGCCGATAACCGCCGTGCCGCGCAGGTGACTCATATCCCGGAAGAAGAGCTTGGAAGTAACGTGGTATACAGCCTCCTGTCCGGTGACAGCGGGCACATCCTGGTTGGGACAAGGGGCGCCGGCATTTCCCTTCTGAACACCGGCAGCCTTAAGGCAGAACTCCTAGGCGGCACTAATTCAGACGACATCCTGTGTATGGCGAGAGACTCCCGGGGGCAACTCTGGGCCGGATCCAGCCTGGGTCTCATGCTTCTGGATCCTGCTCGGGGCCTTCTTCGCCGATATTCTCTCAGTGACGGCCTTCCAAGCCAGACCATACACGGAATCCAGGAAGACCCGTCTGGGAATATCTGGGCCAGCACCAACAGCGGTCTTGCAAGCCTTGAGCCAGATACCGGATACATCCTTTCATACTATGCGATTGACGGACTCCAGGACAATGAATTTTCCGACGGAGCGTCCTTCTCCCGTGACGGGCTGTTCTTTTTTGGCGGAATCAAGGGATTCAACCGCTTCGATCCCCTCTCCATACAATCTTCCGGCTATGATCCAAGACTTGTCCTGAAAGAGCTGAGGGTAGACAACAATCCTGTAATACCTCCTTCAGAAGGCGGAACACTGGAGCTGGAACCGGATGTCATGTCCGTTAGCTTCACCTTCACGCCTGTAGACTTTGTCTCAGGAGACAGGTGCCTCCTTGCATACAAGGTGGAAGGCCTTCATAAGGACTGGATCCAGATCGGGCAGTCCCGTACCGTAGCACTGTCCAACCTCAAACCCGGAAAATACAATCTGATAGTGTACTGGACAAATGCCAGCCACCTCCTCAGCACCCGGGAATGGAGGCTTCCCATCCACGTGAGGCAGATATGGTGGAAATCCCGCACGGCCATGATTGTATTCCTCATTATTGCCATCATTGCAGCGCTCAGCACCATCTTTCTGTGGCAGTACGGGAGGTTTACAAGGCGCACCCACGATGCCAAACTGGACTTTTTCACAAACATCGCCCATGAGTTCTCAAACTCCCTGTCCCTTATTTACGGCCCGTGCCAGCAGCTCAGGAATTCATCGGCCATAAACGGGAAGGACATGAGAAGCGTGCTTGCCATAGAATCCACCTCCAACCGCATGCTCACCCTTATCCAGCAGCTCATCTCATTCAGGAAGGCGGAGACAGGGCATCTCAGGATCAGTATCGGCCTGGTGGATATGCCGGCCCTCATATATCACGTCTACGACAACTTCCGCGAGCAGATGGATGACGCCCGCATCACTTTCAAGTGCGACACTCCCCCGGACGGGCTCATCTGGACGGCCGATGGAGACTCCATGGAGAAGGTGGTTTTCAATCTTCTGTCAAATGCTCTCAAATACACCCCGGAAGGGCAGACCGTGGAAGTCAAGCTGCAGAAAGTAGCCGGAAGGATGGAAATGGATGTCACAAACTACGGCGTGGGTATCCCCAAAGACAAGCAGGCCACCATCTTCAACCGCTACGACGTCCTGAACCGCTTTGAGAAGGCCCTGCAGAAGGGACGCACCAGCAATGGAATAGGTCTGGCCCTATGCCAGAGTCTTGTAGAGTTGCATAACGGGCACATAGAAATCATCAGCGACGGTCTCACGTATACCTGCTTCCATGTGAGTATCCCCCACCTTGAGCCGGATACTTCGCTTCCGGTTTTCAGCGGTTCCGCCGTCATTCAGGAATCCCGGGCCGATATTCCACCCGAGGAAGAGGCTCCCCTGTCGGCCAGACCGGCCGCCGAGACCGTCCTTGTGGTTGACGACGACGACTCGGTGAGGGAATTCGTCACCGGAATCCTGTCACCAAGATTCAACGTGGTGGCGGCTTCGGGCGCGGAGGAAGCCCTCCGGCTTATGGCCCAGTCCGAGCCCAAGATAGTGGTCTCAGACCTTGCCATGCCGGGCATGGACGGTCTGCAGCTGAGGGCAAAGATGCGTGAAGATGAACGCCTGGGGCATATCCCGTTCATCCTCCTCACCGGAGAATCGGCCGTGGACACCCAGATCAAGGCCCTGGAAGGAGGTGTAGACGCATACATCGCAAAGCCGTTCCACCCCCGTCACCTGCTGGCCAGGATAGAGCGCGTCCTGAGCCGTGACACGGAGGTTATCCGCTACAGCCAGTCCGCTCAGGCATCCGTAGAGAAAGTTGCCGGCAAGGAAATCAAAAAGGCCGATAAAGCCCTCCTCACATCCATAACTGACATCATCCTTGCCAATCTGGACAAGGAATCCCTTAACGCCGACATAATTGCCGGAGAGCTTAACATAAGCAAGGTTCAGCTGTACCGTAAGCTGAAGGCCACCGTGGATATGACCACAACAGAGTATATCCGTAGCGTCCGCCTTGAACAGGCGCAGCATCTTCTCACCACCGGCAACATGTCTGTCCAGGAGATCATGTACGCCTGCGGATTTGTAACAAAGACATACTTCTACAGGGAATTCCAGAAAAAATACGGCGCAACTCCAGGGGAGTTCCGCCGCAGTCAAAAGTCTTGATCACTTATTCTACGCTGGCCTGATACTCAATCTTCTGTCCCTTCACAAGGTGGTCGCACTCAATGGAGGGCTTGGAGGCCTTTGTGGCGGGGCAATCAATTGTTACCCAGGTGGATTCTCCGGGCATGAGGCCGCGAAGGTTGTAACTGCCACGCACGCCGTCAACGGCCACCCAGGCATCCCTGTAAATGGGAGCCACGCCCACATTGGAGATGAGCACAGATGCGGAAACTCCCTCATTGACGCAGAAGTCCTTGATTTCAAAGCTATACCCCATGGACATTGCGGCTTCCTTGATGCGGGCCTCGGTCTGCTTTCCGGGTTGGTCGTTGCCGATTATGAAGGTCATGTGCACCTTTGCCACAAGGTCTTCGAATTTTCGGCCATGCATGCCTTCCTTGTCAAGGGCGTGCTTCTGGTCGTAGGAGGAGTAATAGCTGAATTCACCGCCGGCAGGGCCTTTCTTGTACCTCTCCAGGCCGAAGAACTGCCAGCAGGACCAGTTGTAGCCGCTCCAGTCCTGGCACATGAAGGAGTCGTCAAAGTTGCCAAACGTTAAGTCCTTGAGTTCAGGATACTTCTGGAAAGGGCCGTACTTGTTGTCCGAGGCGTCAATGGAGATGCTCCAGGTGGTATCCTGGAACCATTCCCCCATTCCGCGCATGAACTCTGCCTGGAACTCCTTGGAGGGGAAAGTCTGGCCAGCGATGAACTTGCCGCCATACACATGGTATTCGGCCCAGTGGCCGAAGCCGGTTTCCACAAACGCAAGGCGGGGGTCTTTATCATAACGTTCCGCAAATCTCCTGTAAAATTCCATATGAAAGCGCTGAAGCTCCTCTGAGCGCCAGTCCGGATATTCGGCCTTGCCATCTTCAGAGTTATAGGTTATGCCCTCGTAGCCCTCCATCTTCTTGATGTATTCCGGCACGGCATTGGACGACTGGCCTGGATATACATACCTGAAGCGCACCACAGCCTGGTGGCCGCGGGAGGCGACATCGGCCAGAAGATTATCCATCACGGTCCAGTCATACGCGTCCTTTTCCTTGCAAACCTTGTTATACAGCATGTAGGAGAACTCCAGCTGCACATAACTCTTTGTCTTGGCGCTGCTGGTGGTCCAAAGCACTATGCCCGTCATGGGCTGCACGCCGGTAATGGACGCCTTCAGGGGAACGCGTTCTCCGGCATCTGCGGGCTTGTCCGGAAGCGGCTGGGAAGGTTCTTCGGGCTGCTCAGGCTCACCGGGGTCCTCGGTGGTTTCGGTATCCTTAGGCGTTTCTTCAGGAATCTCCTCCTGAGGCGTTTCGCCCTGGCAGCCGCAGGAACCGAGCATCAGGGCCGATGCACAGAGAAAAAGCAGAATTTTTTTCATATCCTATTCGCGGCTGAAGATGAACACGCAGCTGATTGCCGCCACCATACCTATGACCTGAGGGACCGTAGGGACGGCCGAATAGAGGATGAGCGAAATCACGCACATGATAACCGGGGCGCAGGCATCGGCCAGCGGAGCCACTATCATGGCCTTGCCGTAACGGTTGGCGTAGACCAGCGTGAAGGCGCCTATAGCGTTGAGAATCTGGACGAAGAACACCTTCCAGACCTCCCCTGCGCCGTAAGCCGACAGCGATTCTCCGCCGCCCATCAGAAGCGCCACGGGAATTAGGACCATGGCCGAAATTGCCATGTACACGAACACGCTTTCGGCATCAGGGGTGGAATTGTTGGCAAGTTTCATCACAAAGGCCTGGATGCCCCAGAAGACGAACACCACGGAGGCGTACAGGATCCAAATCCAGCTTGAGACAACGCCGTCCTTGCTGTCCGGGAGCGCAAAGCACACCAGGGCCACAAACGCCAGCGCAATGCCCACATACCCAAGTTTAGACACCTTCTCCTTGAGGAAAAGGGCCGAAAGAATCACCGTCACAATTGGCGCCACGGAAATCATGGGCATGACAAGATATGCCGGGGCATAGTCCAGCGCCAGGAACAGCACCAGCTGCCCGCCGGCGCCAAGAAGGCCCACTCCCATGGAAAGAAGGGCGGGCTTGGAACGCACGTCCAACTTGAACTTTATGTTTGCAAGTGCCACCAGTGCAGGCGGAACCATGCTAAGGGCCCACATCACATAGACCAGGGTCTTGGGCAGGACAGTCTGGTCTGAAAACGCTCCCCAGATACCCCAGGTGACCATTGTCACAAGGGCGTACAGGAGCCAGGTGTTCTTTTTCTGTGCCATATTACTTTACAAACGATCCAACAAGTTTTCCCCAGTCTGAATTCTCCTTGATTCCGGTAAATTTCTCACTGCCGGGGCCCCAGGCGTAGAAGGGAACGGCTATGCCGTTGTGGGATTCGGAGGCGAAATGAACGCCAATAAGGCCATCTTCAAGATTTCCGTCCTGGAGGGTAAGGCAGCCCGTAGCGTGGTCTGCGGTCATGACAACCAAAGTGTGACCGTCTTTTTCGGCCCACTTAAGGACATCCCCAAGGGTGCGGTCAAAGTCCAGGAGTTCCTCCATGGCCTTGCCGATGTCATTGCCGTGCAGCCAGTCGTCTATGCAGGAGCCTTCTATCATCATTACAAAGCCGTTTTCATTTTCCGAGAGTTCCTCAAGCCCGCGGGCCACCATGTGCCGGAAAAGGTCTCCCCTCTCCCCTGCCACAGGAAGATTGTCCGGGGAAAGAAGGCCGATTACGGGAAGGTCCGCGTCCATGAGTTCTTCCTCCGAAAGCGCCACGGTATATCCCGCCGCAGCCATTTCCTTTGTGATGTCACGGCCGTCCGTGCGCTTAGTGGTGAACCAGTCCAGGCCGCCGCCGGCAAGATAGTCCACCCCGCAGGTGACATAGTCTGCAATGAGGTCCTCCTGGTTGTAGCGGTACTCGTTGTGGCAGCAGAAGTCGCAGGGCGTAGCATCGGCAAAATGGCAGGTGACGGCCACGCCGGTGCTCTTGCCAAGTTTTTTGGCGTCTACCAGTATTGAGTAGAGGTCTGTTGTATCCGCAGCCGTCCCCACGTGGCTGTAGGCGGTCTTGACGCCGGCCGCCAGTGCAGTTCCACCAGCGCCGGAGTCTGTTATGAGGGCATTGGTGCACCACGTGCGTGAAAGCCCCACATGCGTGAAATTGTCCAGGTTGAGCTTGCCCTTATTGAGCACCCACGCGCAGCTCACCTGCTCCAGACCCATGCCGTCTCCTATCATGAAGATGATGTTCCGGACTTCATTTGTCTGGGGCGGTTCCTGAACCTTCACGACATCATAGGTGTGCGGGGTTTGGTAATACTGGAGCTGCGGCTCCCCTGTCTCCTTGCAGGAGACCAGAACGGCGGCTGCTACGGCTATCAGAATAGTGTTTTTCATTCCGGGCGGTTAATTTTATTATTTAGTCAAGGCTGTCAAACTCATATTTGTACAGATATGAAGGAGAGCCGTAGTCGTCGGCAATCCAAACGCAGTTGCGGGAACGGTCCACCACAATGCCTTCCTCGTTGGACTTAGTTTTGAGGGCATAGGTACACAGAAGGGTGGAGGCATCTCCTGAGAACACGAATATCTTGTGGGCCTCGGAGTCAATCATCCACAGCCAGTCGGTGACGGGGTCATAGCAAAGGCCTGCTATTTCCAGAACGCCGGGGAATCTCTTGCGAAGCGAAATGGGCTCCTGGACCAGCTTTGTATACTTGCTGGCGTCAACTTCGGCATTGAGGTCACAGAGGAACAGGTTGGCATCTACCTGCGTGCCACAGTATACCAGATCGCGGCCTCCGTCCTTCTTGTAATAGGTAATGCCCTCCATACCGGAGTTTCCATAACCCGAAGCCTCCTTTATCTTGAAGAGAATGGTCTGTTTGTCGTTCTTGCTCACCGGGGCCTTGATAATCCCCACGGAAACCGGCTCCTCATTGCCAACGATAAGGTCCCCGGTTTCAGGGTGAATTGTAATGCCCTCGGGGTCTCCGGCCGAGGCCCAGGACTCGAGGACAGTGCCAACATTGTCCGTGATATCAATCCGCCCAAGTTTTCCGTTGTCGTCGATGGCCCAGAGGAAAGACTTGTCCTCGCTAAGGCACAGCCCGGAGAATTCGTTCAGATTGACGGTATATTTTGTGACGCTTGTCACCTGAGGCATGCGGGGCTGACCTCCGTCATAGGCCTCGAGTTTCGCAGTAAGGTCACCAAGATCCAGGGAAGTACCCGCCTTGATGTCAGCGCCTTGCGGATAAGTATACGACGCCGTCCATGAGTCTCCCTTTGCAAAGAAAAGCGTGAAGCCCTCCTTCAGGTTGATGCCGCCGGGGAAGTAGAGTTTATTTACAACTCCGTCTGCAGCAAGTTCTTCCTCGCGGAACGGATACCCGTCATCCTTGGGTTTAGCTGGAGTGCTCCTGGCCGAAGAATACTCGTTCTTGTAGTTTGTGAAGCGAAGGCCGGGACGAAGTTTTCCGGCTATGATGAAACGGTCATAGCCGCCGGTAACAGTAAAGGAGATGAACGAAGAAATATCCTTGAAGGCAAAATTCTTCTCCTCAAGGTATGCCTGGGTGAGGAGTATATCGGCAATATCAAACGAAATGACAGGACCCACAAGGCCGTCTTCGCGTTTTACGGCGTGGGCAGGCCATACGGCGTACAGGGGGTCCGGGTCTCCGGGATATTTGAGGATGTCGGCAGGAAGCTCTGCGGTGGCAGTTTTGCCGTCTGCCGAGATTTGGTCCGACGAAAGCGTAATCACCTGTGCGGCGGGGGCGTAGCCGCCGTGAATATAAATCTCGTCTCCCACTTCCCAGGTACCCTTCAGGGCCGATACTTCAAATGTGTAGGTGTCCGGCTTGGGGGTTTCGTCCTCCGGAGTGCCGTTCTGGTTGGGGTTTTCCGGGGTTTCGTCCTCGGGAGGCGGACCCGGAATCTTGGGATCCTCATTAACCTGTGGCTGGGAACATGAAATGCAGCATGGCAGATAGAGTAGCGCCGCCATTGCAAAAAGGATGGCTAAAACAGTCTTTTTCATCAGGTCAAGCGTTAGAAAACCAGTGTATAAGGGGTTTCCACAATTCCGTCTGCGGAAACCACAAAGTATATAGGTGTCATTTTAGGGTCGAAAACGGCCCTTGACGGTTCTTCACTCAGGTATTCCCATCCGGTAAGGGCGGGAATTGCGCCATAGCCGCAGCAAACTGCGATGCGTCTTGCATCGGCCCATTCTGCGGCCAGGCTGGTAAGGGCTTCCTTGCATGAAGGACACCCCTGGTCAAGGACAAGCACAAGCGTGCGCTCCTTGAAAATCACGCCGGGCACTGTTGCCGTGGCGCCTTTTTGATTATAGCCCATCCATTCTCTTCTCTGGATCCTTGATTCATATTCTGATTGATCAAGAATGCCGTCAGAGACCATCCGGTCTACGGCTTTTGAATAGAGGGCGGCATTACGGCAGGGTGAAAGGAGACTGTAGAAAGCCCCGTCCATCCAGTCAGAATAAACATAATAAGCAACCGTGTCCTTTCGAAGCCGGTCAAAGAGAACGTCCAAAGCGGCAAGGGCGTCTTCCTCCGGAGCGGCAGCGGCCTTCTCACAGAAAGCGCCGAAACGGTCTTCAGAGACCTCCAAATTGTTCTCAAGAAGCGGAACACGGTTCCAATAACCGCGGATACCCGATGCCTGGCACCCTGAAAGGAGTGCCAGGCACAGGAATATCAAAGCGGTTTTATTCATCCAACAAATGGATTACTTGTTGGTCTTGATACGCATGAGGTAGCCCCAGCCATTGCCAGCCTCTTCCTCGATGGAGGAGTTAGGCATATTTGAGAACTCATCCCAGCCGTTGCAGTAGAAACGGATACCGGTCTGGAATTCGTCGCCCATGGGTTTCTTGTCCGCGGCGTCAATTGTACCGGCGGCAACGGCATCGTCGATAGCCTTGTTGAATAGTGCGCGGTCAAGTGAAATTTCAAACTCGTTGCCCTTGCCAACGCCATATACCAAGCCATTCTCGGGTGCAAGAAGTTCTACCCATCCACCGATTCTCTGGTGGAGTGTGCCATCGTATTCAACCCATTCACCTGCATCCATGATCTGACCTTCAATGATGAAGTCATAACCCTCAAGGAAGTAGCTGGTGTAACCGGATTCATACTCACCGTCGGTGTTGATGCAAAGGCGGATATGCATGGCGGGAGTATCTGCATCCTTGCATTCCTGGAGTGATTCCTCGTCAAACTTCATATAGTAGAATACATAGTTGGCATCTGCGTAGCAGCGGATTTCGGCAACGCCGGGCCAGGGGGAATCGGGATCATTTACAGCCTTCTTGAAGGTACCGGCCTCAAGAGCGGACCAGTCTGCGAAGTCACCGTCAACGGCGATCTTTGCAGCGGCAGGTGCATCGGCCCACTGGGGAGCTGCATCCTTTGCGCAAACTGCCATCTGCTCCTTGGCGGCATTGTAGTAAATGTCATAGATGCCGTCAAGACCGGGCTTGATGTTGGGACCGTTATGCTCTACGGCAAAGCCCTTTCCAAGTTCGGCATATACGCCACCACGGTTAGGACTGTCGCCCCAGGCCTTATCCTTGCGGATCTTGAATTCATCGGCAGCGGCAAGCTTAACGTTCTTTACCACATAGATATCTCCGTCTGCAGCCATGACATAGTCCTTGTCCCAGCTGGTTTCAAGGAGAGCGCCAATAAGGGACCACTCGGAAGAGCCCTCAACGGGGCCGGCATACTCTTCGGGATTCTGATCATCGGGTTTTTGCTCCTCCTTCTGTTCGTCCTTCTTGTTGTCGTTGGAAGGTTTCTGGCATGCGACGAAACCTACCATGGCAAATATTGCCAGAATTGTCATTAATTTTTTCATACTGAGAATAGTGTTTAAAGGTTATTGTTAAATACTGAAACTATACAGCAGATTGTATCCGGTGTTTTCGTCCCATACGCCTTCATTGGCAAGACGGATGGAGAACAGGGGATTATTATGGATAGTCTCGCAAGGGTCCGGGAGATTGAGATAAAGATTAATCTTGCCCGAAATCCCTTCCGGGAGCGTTATAGTCTTTTCTATTACTGTTTCCTGCTCCGGCATCCAGTAACGGGGGTCACTGTCAAGAGGCCAAGTTTTGGCCACTTTACCGGAAGCGTCACAGAGAACCAGTTCTGCATCTCTGGGGTTCTGTACAGGAGCAAAGCCCTCGTTGAAAATGGAAAGCTGGACTTCGAAAGATTTTCCAGCCACGGGATTCTCCGTAAACTTTCCTTCTTTCAAGACGTAGCGATATCCAAGGCGCCGACGGATTTCATCCATGCAACCTTCATCCTTCCAACGTCCAAGGACACTGGGATGATATCCGTTGTTCAGATAAGTGACATGGTTAATTGCAAGGTCCTCCAGCGCACCATGAATTTTTGAGCTGGGAGCTTCGCAATGGCAATAATTCGTAAGCTCACAGGATTCTCCTCCCATAATTGTGTAAAGGCTTTCCGCGGCCCAGAATTCACGGTCCTTGGAGTTCCTATATGTACCAACGTCATTGGCACTGGAAAGGTAGCAGTCATTATGGCCGCCGATACGTGCCTTGACGGTTGGCTGGTGAGATTCAGCCCTAGTGATGGTATCGGCAAGGGTAACGCCGTAAAGGGCCATTTTATATGCAGGTGTGCGGAGTTCTATCTGCCTTTGCTGAGGCACGGCATCCAGAAGGGCATTCATAAGCGTTCTTCTGGAAGCGTTGTCACCAAAATGATCTGTATAATACCATTCGCCCCAACTGCCCACAAAACCGGCCTGTACCACCATGATTACATCGTAATATTCCTGAATAAGGGGTTTGACCTGTTCTATGTGACGAAGAGCCTGCTCCAGGGTTGCATCCCAGGGTTTATCGGCTTGTGAAAAGCCATTGGAATAGCAGAAACGGAGGATACATTTAGCACCGCCATCCCTGAGTGACTGAAATTTCAAGCGTATTGTCTCAAGGTAATCCTGAGCAATATCACAGTTTACATAATCCTTGAGATGGAACTCAAGGAGAAATAGAGAGCGGCCTTGAAGCTTGTTTGCCCTCATACTGGCATCAGCAATACCTTTCCCATCGGCCTTACTGATTTCTGAAGCAAGGTAAAAGCCACGTTCCGGATTAGGGAATATCTCATCGGTAGGATTATAGGAAACTACTTTAAGACTGCTTACCTGTGAAGCATCCCCGGAATTCTTGCCACATGAGAGTACCAGTACCGGAAGCATGACGGCAAGAATGATGATACTGCTGATTCGTTTCACTGTTTTATTATTTTTAAAAATCCATAGGCGAGTCCTGAGCACAGGACCGCCTATGGAGAAATCATACTAATTCAATTACTTCTGAACAGTAACAGAGAGGCTGTTCACAACGCCGGAAGCATTATCCTCTGAAGGAGCGGCGTTAGGAAGGACGCCAACTGAATCCCAGTTCTGCTGGATGTCAAAACCAATTGAGAAGACGTCCGCCACAGGGAAGCCTAAGCCCTTGAGGTCTGCGCAGCTGATGGAGAGCTCATACTTGCCATCAACGCCGGCACCTTCACAGGTAACATCGCCAAGCTCTGCCCATGCCCAACCGCTTCCGTTAGGATCACCGTTCCATGCGAAAGCACCAGGTGCATATGAGCCCACGTTCGCGCCATCAGGATAAATGAAGCCTTCAAGAAGGACATCGATACTGGCATCGGCATACTGATCTGAGAAACCACCAGTTGCGGTGTCGCCATCGGTATTGATATAGCAGTGGAAAGGAACTGATTCCTTGCCCTTAGGGTCTCCCCATTCATCAAGGTCATTGGGATCACCCGGATCATGGGAAACCTGCTCGACATCCCATTCAACATACACAAAGATTTTTTCTGCGGTTGCATATACCTTGCAGTGGGTAAGTGCAGGATGCGTAGCTTCCTCATCACCGTAGGTCTGGGAATAAGTGCCCTTTGCAAGACCTGCCCAGTCCTCGAAGCTACCGTCAATGGTAAGTTCTACAGGAGGATTGTCATCCGGTTTCTGGTCATCGGGTTTCTGATCATCGGGTTTCTGATCATCGGGCTTCTGCTCCTCCTTCTGTTCGTCATTCTTCTTGGAGTTGTCGGCAGGTTTCTGGCAGGAAACGAATCCGACCATGGCAAACATTGCCAGGATTGTCATTAATTTTTTCATAACAGTTTTGATTAATGGTTAATGTATAAAATTATGCTTTCAGTTTAGCGGGGGTTCTGTTCAATGTTGCTGGCATTGATTTCATCCTGGGAAATCAGGAGGGCAATCCTGAGGTCTCCGGGCTGAATAATCTCCCAAGTATGATATCCCACATAACGACGGTCCAGAGGGCGCCTGTTGCGGAACACGTCGAAGAAGCGGTGACCTTCGAAGCAGAGTTCCATACGGCGTTCGTCAAGGACCATGTCCAGCACGCTGTCATAGCCAAATGTTGCAACGTCTCCGGAAGTGTATTCGTGAACACCTGCGCGGCTGCGAATTACGTTCATGTCGGCAAGTGCCTGGGCATCCTGTCCCTTCTTGGCATAAGCCTCAGCGCGGTTAAGGTAAACTTCACCCCAGCGGAGGAATACGGGAGATGTCATCATGGCCAAACCGTCCTGATAGCTGAACTTGGTGTTGTAGTAGCGCATGTAGAAGCCTCCGTTATCCGTACGGCCGATGGCAGCCTTGTAACGTGCATTGGCATCTGCCTGGGTTTCGGGATACTTTTCACCGGTATCGGGATTGGTCTTGTTCTTGGGCTTGGGCTCCGGCGGGCCGGGACGTACCCATACGCGCTTCACGCCGTCGATTTCCTCACCGGGGAAGTTTGCGTCGGAGTTCTCCACATAGTAGACGGAATCACGGCCGTGCTCTATCTTGAGCTTTGCCACATGGTCGTAGTACTTGAATACAGGGATTTCCTTGCCCATGCCGTCAAGAGTGGTGCCGGTCTGCTCTCCCTGGGTCTTGAAATTCACGGAACCGTCGGCATTACGCTTGCAGCCGATTGTGCAGGAACCTGTGCAGTAATCTCCGGACGCGCCCCTCACGGGGAATACGACTGACAAAGTGCCGGGAAGACGCTTGTACATGTCGTCGTAGCTCTTGATGGTAGGCTCCCCTTCCTTTATTTCGGCAGCAGTGGGAGTGGGATCGATCATGCGGAAGTATGCCTTGAAGCGCTTGTCTTCAGGATAGCGGCGGAACAAGTCAATCAGTTCCTCCCTCCAGTAATGCTCACCCCAGCCGATGCCGTCCTTGATATACATGGAAGCAATTGAGGCTTCGCCGTGATCGATGGCCCACTCATGAGTGGGTTTAAGGTGGATGCACCAGATTGTCTCATCGGAATCATAGGTATGCTTGGGGTAGTCGGCATAATCGTATCCGCCGGAAGCACCTGCGGGAGCATACTTAAGGAGTTCCGTGCATTCCTCAATGCACTTGTCGTTTTCCTCCATATAAAGGTAGACGCGTGCAAGGAGGGCCGAAGCTGCATGCCATGACACATATCCTTTGTCGGTTCCTCTTACCAGGCTCTTTTCAGGATCGATATCGACTTTCATGCACTCTTTTGCCTCTATCAGGTCTTTGACTATCTGATCATAGACCTCACCTACTGAAGCACGGGTGGAAGTATAATCGTCATCTGAACCGACGCGAAGAGGAACGCCCATGTTGTCACGGCCGTCGACATAAGGCATCGCAAAAAGCGTAACCATATGGAAATGGCAGAGTGCACGGAAGAAGTAGTTCTCACCCATGAGGTGTTTGTTCATGTCCGTTTCCTCGGCATTCTTGAGTATGTTCAGGTCAGAGTTGGCGGTATTGATAATCTTATAGGCCATCCACCAGGTGTAGTAGATGTTCTTTGCGGTGTTGTCATCCGTATAACGGTAGGGATTGATGAAGGGGTCTTCAGTGATACCGGAAACCGTTACGTTGTCTCCGCGAAGTTCGGCAAGCTGGAAATAATGGCGGATATAGTAGTTACCGCTTTCTCCGCCGGACTGCCCTTTGTAGGCAACCTTGTCCTGAAAAAGAGTATAAATACCGTTTGTCAGAAGAAGCGGTGCATCCGGATCAAGGGCAAGTTCCTCTTCCGTAATTGCATCTGACCTGTACAGATCCATGTTACAGGAAGCCAGAGTCAGAATCGCGAGTACTATTACAAATATTTTTTTCATGGTAGCAATCTCTTTTAGAATTTGACGTTGATACCACCGGTGATGGTCATGGGAATAGGATAGTTCTGGGTGTACATACCGGCATGATGGTATGTATCTCCATCAAGACGGACCTCAGGGTCCATGCCGGAGAACCTGGTAATGGTAAGGACGTTATCGGCAGAAATGAAAACCCTTGCTTCGGACATGCGGATCTTGCCGATAAGGCTCTGAGGCAGATTGTAAGACAAGGTCACGTTCCTGAGACGGAAGAAACTGCCGTCCTCAAGATAGCGGGATGACGTATTTGCAGCACCATCCTTTCGGCCGCTTTCGGGCATGGGATGAGTGGCAATATCTCCAGGCTGCTGCCAGCGCGTCCAGCCCAGGCCGTTGTTGTGGGACATGAGGTTCATGCCGATAAAGGCACCGTCATGGTCTACGGATTCACGGGTTTTATTGTAGATTTTATTGCCCACCACAAAGTTTCCGTTGGCGCTGAGGGTAAAGCCCTTCCAGCTTACCACGGTATTGATACCGCCGCTGAATGCAGGGGAAGCCACTCCTACAATCTGGTTGGTTGCGTTGTCCCACTTGTTGACGATGGATACAGTTCCGTCTTCGGCAACCTTTTCCCACTGAGGAAGACCTGTTTCAGGGTCTACGCCCACCCATTTGGGCATGTACCAGGAGAACACGTCCTGACCTTCCTTGAGAAGCTGGTTCACATCTCCGCGGGTCATTATGATATCCTGATGCCCGGGAAGCTCTACAACCCTGTTGTGATTGAAGCCCATGTTGAAGCCGACGTTCCAGAAGAAATCCTTATTCCTGAGGATGGTACCGTCTACAGCAAGTTCTGCACCCATGTTGCGGACCTTGCCCACATTGTCCATGATGGCATAGAAACCTGTGGACGGAGGAAGGGGTTTCTGGAGCAGGATCTTCTGGTTAAGGGTATGATACAGGTCCAGGGTGATGTTCCAGTTCTTGAGGAGAGTTGCGTCTACGCCGATGCTGGTCATGAGAGCCTCTTCCCAACCAAGGTAAGGATTCTCAAGGCGGTCGAGGGTATAGGCGCCGTCTCCGCTGTCGGAAGGAGAATAGGTCTTCTGCCACTGGAAGTTGGGAATATTGTCATTACCCGTTACACCAAAACCAGCACGGAGCTTAAGGAAGGTAAGGGTAGGGTTATTCTCCAGGAATTTCTCGCGGGACATGATCCAGGCGGCCGAAACGCCGGGGAAGAAACCTCCGCGGTTCTTGGGGCCGAACTTGGAACTTTCGTCGTAGCGGATGGAAGCAGTGGCGATATATTTGCCAAGGTACGAGTACTGCGCCTGCGCCAGGAGAGCCCATGCACGAGTCTCATAATCGTAACCCTCCGGCTTTCCGGGAGTATCGGCATTGTTGAGGGAACGCTTGCCACGCATGATGCTTGTTGCGTCGGCACCAAGAACGCGGGAATAGCCTTCGCCGAATTCCCAGCCCAATGTGCCGTTAATGTCATGGTCACCGAAGGTATGATGGAGTTTGGCAAGGTTTGTGGTTCCCCATCCGTGGCTTTCGGAATCGGAGTTGCTGATAGCACCGTTAGTGGTGGTTCCTTCATAGGAGAACGGGTCTGTGTAGCTTTCCCAGAAGGAATTGGAAGTATCATAACGGTTCATGGAAACCAGGGTGAGCCAGTCGGTTACGTTCCAAACCAGCTGGAGGTCTCCGGTAAGGCCGTCTCCCCAACCCCTGCCATAGTTCAAACTCTCGTTATGGAAGATATTGGACGGGTTCTGGGTCCACCATTTTTCGCCGTTATCCGGACGGATGCTGTTCTGCATGAAGACATACTCATTGGTGAGGTTGCCGTCTTCGTCGTATTTATAAGGAATATCCCAAGGCATGGCATAGTATGCATATTCCAGCAGACGCCATGAAGATTCCGAGCGGTCATGGGATTTCTCATAACTCAGGCGGAATGTGAGGTTCAGGCGGTCCGTGATAGGGGCCGACAGGTTCATGCGGGCCGATGTCTTGCGGAAACTGGTATTGACGGCCGTACCCTTCTCATTGTAGTGGTCTGCGCTGATGAAGTAGCTCACCTTTCCGGCCTTTCCGGAAACGGAAGCGTAGTAATCCTGGACCACACCGGTTTTGAAGCTATTGCCCAGCCAGTCGAAATCCTGGCTCAGAAGGCTCTCCGGGTAATTTGCCGCGAAGTCTGAGGGTTTGGTCATGGAACGGGTGAACTCATAGAGTTCCGCGGACTTCATGGGATGGAAACGGCCGGTCAAGGCGCGCTTGATACCGGCATTTGCCTTGAACTCCACATTTGTCTTGTCCTGCGTTCCTGACTTTGTGGTAACCACGATGACGCCGCCGGATGCGGCTGCACCATACAGTGCTGTTGCGGAAGCGTCCTTAAGGACGGTGATTGTTTCGATGTCGTTGGGGTTGAAGCTACCACCGGCAACACCGTCTACAACATAGAGGGGGCCTGCACCTGCAGTGATGGAACCGGTACCGCGGATACGGATATCGGCGCTTTCACCGGGACGACCGGAGCCGTTCATGACAACCACGCCGGCAACTTTACCCTGAAGCATGTTACCGACGTCGTTGGTGGCGACGTCACGAAGCTTGTCACCGCTCATGGAGACAACGGCACTGGAGAGTTCCGCCTTCTTCTGAGTTGTGTAACCAAGCACAACCACTTCTTCCAGCGACTGGGTGTCGGGGCTGAGGGACACATTGATGACAGTGCGGCCGTTTACCTGTTCCGACACGCTCAGGTAGCCAAGTGAGCTGAAAGTGAGAGTTGCATTTTTGTCTGCCTGGATGACATACTTTCCTTCGTAGTCCGTAATGGTACCGGTACCGTTGGAAAGAACCACGCCGGCGCCGATCAGGGGCTGACCGTCGGATGCATCCAGTACCTGGCCAGAGATGGATATCTTCTGGGCCGATGCAGGAATTGCAAGCGCCATGGCTGCAACCGCTGCAAGCAGGTAGGAATAGATTTTTCTCATGGTTAGACCAATTGGTTATTTATTGTAAGATGCTAAAAATTGTAATTTCGTTTCAAAAAAAATCAAAGTAAGTCGTTGATACCCACAAGATTGAACGCCCTGAAGTACTTGTCCATGTCACGTTCTATCCGGCCAAGCACTATTTCTTCCGGGTCAATCCCAAGCCTCTGAAGGTTTGCGTACAGGAAACCACGGGCGGCAAGTGTGCGGGGCTGCTGCCAGATATAACGGCAGCAGGTGGCAACAATCCAGTCCTGGCGCTCAGGGGTAAGGGCGTGGAGGGCTTTGCCAAGCTCATCCTCATGGAGCCATTTTTCCCAGCGGTGGCTGTCCTCAACTTCCTGAAGGAGAACTTCCTTCATGTGGGAGAGAACGGCCACACGGCCTTCTGCGTGATGCTTTTTCTCAAGTTCCTCAAGCTCGCAGAGGGCCCTATATTCGCTCATAGTGAATTCCGGGCCTACGTTGGCGGCGCCCATGCCACAAAGAGGATACTCCTCAGGGTTAGCTACATCGTCGGTGTAATGACCCTTGATGTAGCTACCCAGAGGACGTACCTTGGACGTCAGCCGGCGTGCGACCTCTCCATCGAAGATGGTGGTGTCCAAATCGGTTCCCACTTTACCTACGATGAAGCAGGGCCATACATCCGGCAGTCCTGCAACCATTAACCCATTTTTTAAATCACTAATGAAAGTGTCAAAAGTAGTTTCGTCGGCAAGCCCGCCGTGCACTTCTTCCGTCCCTACCTCATAGGAGATGGGGGCGATGCCGTGCTCCTTGCGGAATTTCTCCACGTGGGAGATGAGCTCCACGGTGCGGGCTGCAACAAGATGAATATCAATGATCTGTCCTTTAGGGACATTGATGTCTACGGTAGGGTCTACGTGGATGAGGTCATAGCCTGCAAGCACAGCGGCCTCGAAAGACTTCTTCACGCCGTTCATGGCGTCTTCCACGCTCCATTTTTCCACGCGCTGCTTGTCCTTGAGCCAGGGGCCGCCGTGGTCTATGGCTATGATGACGTCACCGGTGAAGTTGACCCGCTCCGTCTCAAAACGCACTGTACGCACAAAATCCTCCTGGGTCATGCCGGTGTATCCGCCGTCGCAGTCTATCTGATTGAGGGTGGCGGCAAAATAGATGGGCGCATTGTTGCGCTTTGCAGCCCTCAGGGACGCACGGATAACGGTGGGCGAATTGGGACAGGCCGCGAAAATGGTACGGGGAATACCGGTCTTTTCGCGGATTGCATCAAGCTTGTGAAGAAGATTCTCGGTTTTCGGCATTTCTTTAATTATATAAGGTAACACCCTCAACCACTCTGGAAATGTTTCCGGAGATGGAAGGAGAGTCCGGATTGAGTCCAAGGTTCAGCGATTTGAAGAATCCAAGCAGCTGGCCAAGCCATGCAAAGCTCACGCAGCCGTAGCACGGAGGCATGGAAGGAGTCATGCCGGTAATTATGGCAAGGTCGTAGCAGGAGCTTTCAATGGAGGGTTCATCGGCCGAAATGACAAGGGTGCCCATTACCTTGTTGTTGGACTTCACCTGACGGATGAGGTCCAGCTCATAACGGCGCACACGGGGATTTGGCGAAAGGAGGTATACGAGGAGCGAATTGGGCTTTACCACAGCCTTCGGGCCATGGCGGAAGCCAAGGAACGAGTCATATGCGCACATCACAGCACCGTCCGTAAGTTCCTGAAGCTTGAGGCGGCATTCTTCGGCAACACCCTTGAGAGGGCCGGAGCCAAGGAATACGGCGCGGTCGAAATTGCGGGAGGCCATTTCACGGATGGCGTCCTCGTATTTGTCAAGGGATTTTTCCACGGCCGATGCAACTTCCTCGATGAGAGCCCGGTCCTCTTCAATGTGATCTATGTTTGCAATCATGGAGCACGTGAGAAGCATGGTGGAGTAGCTGCTTGTCATGGCCAGGGAAAGGTCGTTGGTTTCAGGAGGAAGTAGCACGCAGAGGATATTCTCCCCTTTCATCTGGGCAAGCTCACCGTCCTTGTTGCAGGTGATGAAGATGTGGGCCACCTTGCCGGCATTCTTTTCAACGGCCTTTATGGCGCCCACGCTTTCCGGGGAATTGCCGCTGCGGGCGAAACTCACCAGAAGGACCTTGCTGGAGGAGTCGAAGAACATCTGGGGGTTTGTGATGATGTCCGTAGTGGCAATTGCACGCGCACCCTTGAAACTTGTGGTGTACAAGGCAGGCTCAAGGGCATCTCCAATGTATGCCGAAGTTCCGGCTCCTGTAAGCACAATCTCATATCCGTCGTTGAGATACCTGTCCTTGAAGGCCTTGATCTCATCCTTATGGGAACAGACAGTGTCCATGGCCTTCAGCCATACGCCGGGTTGCTGCCTGATTTCTTTGTAGGTGTTATAATCGTAATTCATTTTTCAGTGTTATCAATATGCAAAATTAGTTTTTTTCATCAAAAAAGTTTCGGTTTGTGTTTTGAATTTTCAAATTCACACAAACCGAAACACTATCAATATTAGGTTAAGCTATTGTATACCAGTAATTTACGCCGCGGATAATTTTCGTTTCAAACTGTTTCGTTTAATCTATGGGATTACGGTTTCAACATTGATTTTCATGGCTTTCAACTGCCGCTTCACATTGGCCGGCAGATTGTTGTCCGTAACTATGGTGTTTATCCTGTCCACTTCAGAGATGAAGGCCAGGGCGCGCTTGTTAACCTTGGAGGAGTCAAACACACCTATAACCTCACGGGCACGCGAGATCATCACCTGGTTGGTACTGGCTTCGTCTACGCTAGGCGTGGAAAGGCCGGTTTCCACGGAAAAGCTGTCAACACCAAGGAAAAGTTTGTCGCAGTAGAACAGCTTCAGGTTGGATTCGGCCAGCGGGCCCACCATGGACATGCTGGATTCCCTTACGGTACCTCCAAGGAGGATAACGTTAAAGCGCTTGTACTTGAGGGCCTCCATCATGGCGCTGATGGAGTTGGTGATAATGGTGAGGTCCTGGAAATGATGGAGGTTCTTCACCACCTCAAGGGCGGTTGTGCCGGAATCTACCAGGATGGTGTCTCCTTCCTTGATATACCGGGCCGCAGCACGGCCTATGGCCTCTTTCTCCCTCATATTCACCATCTTCTTGAAACTGAGGTGACGTTCCTCTGCGGCAGGCTCCGACGCTACCGCAGCGCCAAGGATGGCGCCGCCGTGAACCCTTACAAGAAGTTTCCTTTCCTTTAATATACGGAGGTCTTTTCGGATGGTGACTTCCGAAACACCGAATTTTTTGCTTAGTTCGGTAACATTTACCGACGAATCGCTCTTTAAAAGCTGAAGAATGGCAGACCTTCTTCCCTGAGCGGAATCATATATATCCATAACGGCCTTTAGTTTTAGTTCGCCGCAAATATATAAATATTTTTATACGAAACAAAACGAAATGAAATTTTTTAAAGAGAACGAAACATCATGAAACGTTTTTTATACATATTTAGATGCGGATTCACGTCCAAACGAAACTTTTTTTGTTACATTTGTCTCATTAACAAACCACATTAAGCCATGAAAATTCGTTATTTCTTACTTTCATTATTGATTCCTGCACTGGTGCTTTGCACTCCGCAGCAAACTCCGGAGCAGGGAAACGAGCAGGACCAGCAGAAAGAGCAGAATGAAAATCCCAATGATAATCCCGGACCATCAACCGAAGAACCGTCAGAGGCAGATCTTGAGGTGGCCACTGAAATCAAGAACGGAGACAGGATTCTGGTCACGAATGAAATTGTCCAGAGATTTATCGAGGAAATCCAATACCCCGAAAGAGACTACTCATACTCTGCAATGAAGAAAGGTGAGGAAGCGGATTTTCTGAAGGAAGAATATGTAGACGAGGACGGTACCACCAAAACCCGCCTATACATTTCTCCCGGCAAGTGCGACCTCCCTCCAAAATACTCTTTCAGGTGGCCCAAGGACGAAACAAGTGACAAATACACAGTAAAACTTTGGGAAGGAGACTGGAGCGCAGAGTATTCTGTGCCTGCAAATCCGAAGGAAGACGTATCCTTCGGTTACTGGGAAGTACGCAATCTGCGCCCCAACGCACACTATCACTTTGAAATCAAGAACGGGAGCGCACTTGTAAGCAGCGGAGAATTCGACACATACGGCCATCTGCATCAGTTGGTGTTCAAGCCCGGTTCCGCCGCAGGGGTAAGGAATGTCCGTGACCTTGGCGGCTGGAAAACCAAAGACGGAAGCAAGAGTGTCAAATACCGCAAGATATACCGCGGAGGAAGGCCCGACGCAATTAACAAAAACGGACGCGCAGAAGCACAGGCCGAAGGAATCATGGCCGAACTGGACCTCAGGGGACACAGCGACGTTCTCTCTGAAACGGCATTCGCATACGAAGGCGTAGACTTCTGCGCACCTGTCATTGAAGAAGGCTATGCCCAGATGCTCCGCGACGACAAGGAGAAGACGCGTCAGGTAATGCAGTTCATCATTGACTGTGTCAAGGCCGACAAACCCGTTTACTTCCACTGCTCGCTGGGCCGTGACAGGACCGGCACCACCGCCCTCCTGTGCCTTGGCATCCTTGGCGTACACGAAGGCGACATCTCAAAGGAATACGAGCTTACACAGTTCGCCCCGTCCGGATATAGCATTTCGAGCGGTGAAAAAACCAGGATGACCCGTCTTAACGGTGTCGACTATGACGGCGCGGCCAAATTCCTCTGGAACTACGGCAAGCATGAAGACGGCTCCTACGACGAATTCAAGGACTGCGTAGAGAAGTATCTCCTTGAAATCGGCATCAGCAAGGCCGACATTGACGATTTCCGCAGCAGGATGCTTGAATAAAAGCGAAACAGAGATATGAAAAAGTATCAGATTGCCGCCATCGGGGAGCTTAATGTGGACATAATCCTCAACGGAATAGAATCGGAGCCTGAAATCGGCAAGGAAAAGTTCTGCAAGGACATGACGGTTACCCTTGGCAGTTCCACGGCAATATTCGCGGCCAATGCTGCAGCCCTTGGAAGCAAAGTGTGCTTTGTGGGCCTAGTGGGCAAGGATTCCTTTGGAGAACTGGTAAAGTCATCGCTTGCTTCAAAGGGCGTCGCAACCCACTTTATCGGCACGGGAGAAACTCCTACCGGCGCCACCATATGCATGAATTACGGAGAAGACCGCGCAAACCTCACATACCAGGGATCAATGGACGTCATGGGCTTCGAAGACATTGACAAGAGCGTCTTTGACCTTTCCCAGCACATCCACCTGTCGTCGCTCTTCATGCAAAGCGCCCTCCTCCGGGACATCCACAAGGTCCTGGACCTTGCGGCCGAAAAGGGCGTTACGGTATCCCTGGATACCCAGTGGGACCCCACGGAAAAATGGGCCCTGGACTATAAGAGCGTCCTACCCAAGATTACCGTCTTCATGCCCAACGAGAAAGAGCTTTGCGCCCTTACGGGCAAGGCCACCCTTGAGGAGGCTATCCAGGAAGTGCGCCCGTATCTTGGCGGCATAATGCTGGTAAAATGCGGCTCAAAGGGTTCCCTCCTTGTAAAGAAGGACGGCTGGCAGAAACTTCTTCCGGCTTTCCTCAACAAGAGCGTAGTGGATGCCATCGGTGCCGGCGACAGCTTCAACTCCGGCTTTATCAGCGCCTTTGTGAAGGGCCTCTCTCCGGAGGAATGCCAGAAGGCCGGCAACCTTACCGGCGCGGTGAACACCACTGCAGCCGGCGGCACCGGAGCCTTCACCTCACTTGAGGATGTACGCAAAATATGCAAGGAACGTTTTGGACAGGAATTACCTCTCTAACCATGAAAAAATCACTCATACTTTCGGCCGTGGCGGCGCTGGTGCTTTCATGCACCGCTCCCGCCCCGGAAAACGCCGTCTTTTATAAAGGAAAGGCCGTCAAGGGCTTTGACGTCATAGTTGAAAGCATCCCCGCCGAAGGCCATGAGGGCATGACCCTCAAAAACATCGGCTTTATAAATGTCTCCGGCAAGGACCTTCTTGTAGACGCCATTGAAACTTCGGCCATATCCCTTGAGGGGAAGGAAATCTGGTCTCTCCAGCCCACCTCCACAGTAGAGCGCCTGGACTGGGTAATGCCTGTCCCGGACGGCTTCTCCAAGGACAATTACCTTGGCATGAACAATTCCGATTACGGCGGAGGCATCCCCATGGTAAGCCTTTGGAATGCCGAAAAAAACGTGAGCGTGGGGCTTGCCGAACCCTGCCTTGAGACCCTGAGCATGCCTGTAAAGCGCAAGGGAAACACGGCAAGGGCTTCAATCCTCATGAACCTGGGAGAGCCCGTTGTCCTTGAGCCCGGAGACACCCTCTTCGCCCTCAAGCAGTTTGTGTACAATGGTAAAGGAGACTTCTTCGGCCCGCTGAGGGCTTTCTCGGAGTACATGCAGGAAACCTGTGACTGGGAGGCCCCGGTATCTCCGGAAGATGCCTTTGAGCCGGTCTGGTGTGCTTGGGGATATGAGCGCACGTTCACCGTGGACGAGGTTATCGGCACCCTTCCCAAGGTTGTCGAACTTGGTTTCAAGTGGGTGGACATAGATGACGGCTACCAGATCTGCGAAGGAGACTGGACCACCAACGACAGGATCGGCCCCGAAGGAATGAAGCGCATGACGGATGCCGTACACGCGGCGGGCCTGAAGGCTAAGATATGGTGGGCTCCCCTGGCCGCAGACCCCGAAAGTTCCATTGCAAAAGAGCACCCGGAGATGCTTCTGGTACAAAAGGACGGCTCCCACGAGGACATCTCCTGGTGGGACAGCTGGTACCTATCCCCCGTCAATCCCTACACCTGGGAATATACCTTGGACCTTGTGGATATGTTCCTGGCCGAATGGGGCTTTGACGGCTTCAAGCTTGACGGCCAGCACCTCAACCTGAGCGCCCCGGACTACAACCCCGCCAGCGGCCTCAGCTACCCCGGAGAGGCCCAGGAGCGCTTCCCGGAGTTCTTCCAGCACCTTTATGAACACGCCCAGGCCCTGAAGCCCGGCTCCGTTGTCCAGATCTGTCCCTGCGGCTGCGCCGTCAATTTCTTCAATATTCCTTATATGAACCAGGCGGTGGCGTCGGACCCCACGTCCAGCGCCCAGATACGCCAGAAGCGTAAAGTCTATGCTGCGCTGGCCCCTGAACTGGCATACTACGCAGACCATGTGGAGCTCAGTGACGGCGGCCTGGATTTCGCCTCCCAGATTGGCGTGGGCGGAGTCATCGGCACCAAGTTCACCTGGCCAAAAGCCAACCCCGACGCAACGGAAAACGGCGGAAGCCTCCTTACCCCTGAGAAAGAGGCGCTCCTGAAAAAATGGGTGCCAATTTACAAGGAAAAGATGCTCTCCAAGGGGCTTTACCGCGGAGACCTCTATACCTACGGCACAGACAAGCCGGAGGCCCACGTAATTGAGGCCGAAGGTGCCACATACTACGCCTTTTATGCCGAATCCTGGAACGGGGAGCCCATTGAGCTCCGCGGCCTTGATCCCACCCGCAGCTACTATGTAACGGAATACACCAATGACATTCCAACCACCTATATCATAGATGGCGCCCATCCTGTAATCACCCCCACATTTAAAGGAAACTATCTGATAGAAGTGAAATAAATAAAAACTATAGCGTCATGATAAAAAGAATTGCAACTTTACTTCTGATTCTTCCGCTTCTAGCCTTTTGCACGCCAAAGCAGGAGATAACAGATGAAGACAACACGGAGCAGCAGACTCCCGATGACCAGAAACCGGAAGACAAACCGGACGAACAAAAGCCAGACGACCAGAAACCGGACGACAACCCCGGGGAAGAAGAGGACATTTACGCTAAAGCAGCCGAAGAACTGCACAACGGCGATGCCGTCCTGGCCACCAACCCCAATGTGGAGAAATTCCTCCAGGAAGTGACCTACCCGGACAAAGACCTCTCTTTCACAAAGGTTCTGGACTATTACGGCGGCTTCAACGGCAAAACATACAACGAGAACGGAGAAGAAGACCCCAATGGACAGATTTTCGACTGGAACCATCAGCCGAACTCCGACAGGCCGTGCAGTTACAGTATCCGCTGGAAGAAAGAAGACCTTGACGGCGACAGCGGGATGAAACTCCTCCTCAAGGACAAACTTGGATGGGAAGCAGAGACTGCAATAGCCTCGGAAGCCTGCTATGTGAACATAACCAACCTTGTTCCCAACGACAGCTACACCTATAGCGTCACTTCAGAAAACGGCAAGGAAATCGTCAGCGGCAGCTTCACCACCACCGGTAGCCTGCACCAGGTTTTCTTCAAGGGTTCTTGCCGCAACGGCCGTGACCTTGGCGGATGGAAGACCCTTGACGGAAAAACCGTCAAATACCGCAAGCTTTATCGTGGCGGCCGCATGCAAAACGGAGAAACCGTCAACGCCGTGGGCAAGAAAGAGATTATTGCCGAAGGCATCGGCGCACAGCTCGACCTCAGGGGCAGCGACAGGATTGACCAGTCCCCCGTCAAGGGCGTAGACTTCTTCGCCCCAAATATCGAGACCGGCGGCGTTTGGATGCTTACACACGGCAATGACAACGGCAACTTCGGCAAGCAGTGCTTTGAGTTCATCGTAAACGAACTCCGTCAGGGCAAGTCCACATATTTCCACTGCTCACTGGGCCGTGACCGCACAGGCACCCTGGACATTCTCCTTCTTGGCATTCTTGGCGTACGTGAAGGAGACATCTCCAAGGCATATGAGGTCACTTACTTCGCCCCCGTTGGCTACAGCGTCTCCTCCTCAGAAAAAGGCAGCAATCCCACACCTATTTTCAAGAATACGCGCATGGCATGGGCGTACGCAGACGTAGCTCCCTACTTCTGGGAGATGGCCGGGGAAAACGGCACCTTCGCGGAGGGCGTGGAGAAGTACCTGCTTGAGGTTGCAGGCGTAAGCCAGGCCGATATCGACGACTTCAGGAAACTGATGCTAGAATAACCGACACATTGTCCGCTCCCCCGGCCTCGCAGGCCATGGAGAGCAGGTCCGCAGCAGAGGAGCCGCCTTCAAGGGCGGCTTCTACTGTTTCCTCCGGGACCATGTCGGTAAGGCCGTCAGAGCAAATGAGAAGAGAATCGCCGGGAAGGAGTTTCCCGTCCAGGTAATCTATGACAAGGCGACCCTCGCAGCCGGCTCCTATGCAGTTCAAGAGGTATTTTGAGGCCGAAGGATCTCCGGTGATTCCGCGCTCGGTTTCATCCTGGGTAAGCTGCCGCAGAATCCCTTCCCGGAAACGGTAAGTGCGGCTGTCTCCGGCGTTTACAAGATATATTCGGCCATAATGCCAAATGACACCCGTAAGCGTGCAGCCCATGGGGTGCGTCTGGCCTTCGGCATAGGCCCTTTCATTGAGGGCCGAAGAAGTGTCCGCAACAACCCTCCGCAAATCCTCCTCAAAGGTTTCCGGGCCTATTCTTCCGCTCTCGAAAGCCTCCCGTATCTGCGTGAGAGTGTACTCGCTGGCCTCCTCCCCCTTTTCATGGCCGCCCATGCCGTCGCTGACAAGAAGGTAAAACCAGCCTTCCTCCGGGGTGGTTACGGTTAGCGCCGCAGAGTCGTCGCGGACAATGAGCCCGCCCACCGAAACCGCGTCTTCGTTATTGTCCCTTACCATTCCTTTATGGCAGAGGGCTTGAATGTCCAGTTTCATTGCACGGTAAAATCAAGGGTTGCTATTCTAACCTTGTCCCCGGCCTTGATGGGCGTTGCCACCCCGGCCGAAAGACGCGCTCCGTTCACGTATGTCCCGTTTGTGGAACCGCTGTCGGCGATGGTCCAGTTGCCGCCGGACTTCCCGATAACCCCATGATTTCCAGACACATACTGACAGGAAGAGAGTTCCGGCCATATTCCTCCCCTTCGGCCGAATGCACCTTCCTGAAGGGTGAGGACATAACCGGAGCCAACCAGTTTCAATACCTTTTGAGATTTCTCGACTACGCCTTCGGCTCCGCTCGAAATGACAGGGCTGGGAGAGGGAGACGCCTCTCCCAGTCCTGCTTGCCACTTGCGACCGGGAATGAGGTCGTTGCCGCAGACGGGGCAGGAAGTGCCGCGTTTGGGGCGCCGGCACTCCGGGCACCACATGAGTTCCTTCCCGCACTGGTCGCAGAAAGCGCTGTCGTCGGGGATCATCTGTCTGCAATTAGGGCACTGAGTCATAGCACATCCTCCATCATTATGGTTTTACGCTGTTCCGGGGTATGCACGCCGCCTTCTTCGGCAAGGCGCACGGCAAGATTGGACTTGACCTCGTCAAAGAGGTTGCGGGCTTCGCGGGCGTTGCCGAATGTTCGGCCCCGGGCACCATAAAGCTGCGCCAGCTTTGCCCTTACGGCATTTTCGGCCATGGGATCCATGGTATATCCGCCCTTACGTGCATAGAGGCAGAATATACGGAAAAGTTCGTCGGGGGTATAGTCCTCGAAGGTTATCCAGTTGCGGCGGGGAAAACGGGACTCTATGCCGCTGTTGGCATCTATGAAACTCTGCATCTCATGGCTGTAGCCGGCCGCTATGCACACAAACTTGCCGCGGTCGTCCTCAAGGCGCTTCAGGAGTGTCTGGAGAGCCTCGTTGCCATAGCCCTTGAAGCCTTCATCAGATAACTGATAAGCCTCGTCTATGAACAGGATTCCTCCCATGGCCGAATTAATCACGTTGGTGGTAATTGCCGGGGTGTCGCCAAGGTACCTGCCCACCAGTTTGCTCTTGTCCACTTCCACAACCTTCGGGGACGGCAGGGCGCCCATGGAGTAGAGTATCTTTCCCATGAGCCGCGCCACGGTGGTTTTGCCCGTGCCGGGATTTCCAAGGAAAAGATAGTGTCCCAGCGGGATTTCCGGCCTTCGGCCTTCAAGGCGGGCGCTTTCAATCTCATTGTTTATGGTATGGGCAAGCTTTGTGAGGCTTTCCTTCACGCCCTCAAGGCCCACAAGTTCATT
>DGXO01000070.1:0-11971 GCA_002395605.1 Bacteroidales bacterium UBA4230 | reverse complement strand
CGCACGCTTGCAAGCACTTCCGGGGTCCACTGATCCGGCGGAATTGCCGCAATGCGGTTGTTGATGTTGGTCTTTGTCTGCGCCACCTTCTTCACCGCCTCCCCGGCGTTGCCGAATTTCTCATCCTTCATGGCTACCATGCCCTGGAACATATTGAGGGCCTTGGTGCGGGCGGCGTCATCGGCCAAGGTGAAATTATATTTCCGGGCCTTGGCGGTGCGCTCATAGATTTCCAGGAGCTCTTCGGCCGAATAGTCCTCTATGTGGATGAAATGGGAAAACCGACGCTTAAGTCCCACGTTGGAATTCAGGAAGGCCTCCATTTCCTTGGGGTAGCCGGCGCATATCACCACAAACTTTCCGGCGTCGTTTTCCATGCGGGTGAGGAGCTTCTGGATGGCGTCGTGGCCCTCCGAGCTTGTGCTCTGGCCTGCGGCGTCCATGGGCTCTATGTCGTAAGCCTCGTCCAGGAAAAGCACGCCTCCCATGGCCTCGTTTATGGCCGATTCCATGTTCTGGGCGCTCTGGCCCTTGATGGAGGAGATAATCTGGGCGGGGGTCTTTTCCGTAACCCTGTCTGTGGAAGTTACGCCAAGGGCCTTGAAAATCTTTCCGAAAGTGCGGGCTACCGTGGTCTTGCCCGTTCCTGGATTTCCCGTGAGGATGAAATTGAACCTTGTAAGGCCTTCCCCAGCCTCTCCAAGCTCAATGAGGCGCTGCTGAACCGCCACTTCCTTCGCAATCCGCCTTATGGCATCCTTCACCTGAGACATTCCCACAAAGGAATCCATCTCCTTCATCACTTCCTCCACGGAAACGCCCTTCACGGCATCCTCTCCGGCAATGTCGGCATAAGTCAGGACATTGTTCTTCTCTCCGCGTGCGGATGCGTTCTTGACTGCCGCATCAAAGAGGTTCCTCACCTCACGGGCGTTGCCAAAGGTGTCCGTACGCTTAAGATACATTTTCTCGCAGACGCGCGGCAGCATTTCATCGGCCTCAGGGTCCAGGGTAAACACTTCCTTGAAGTCGTTTTTCTTAAGCATCAGGCGGAAGAGCTGCTCCAGTTCCTTTGCGTTATAGTCCGGGAACTCTATGGTAACGTTGCAGCGGGAAGGGATACCCGGATTAGTGCGCACAAACTCTCCCATTTCCTTGGTGTAGCCTGCCATTATGCACACGAACTCTCCGCGGCGGTTCTCAAGAATGGGAAGAAGGGTGTTTATTGCATCCATGCCAAAGCCTCCGCCGTTGATTCCGCCCGTAGACTGGCTCAGGGCGTATGCCTCGTCAATGAAAAGGACGCCGCCCATGGCCTTGTTCACGGCATTTCTCACATTCTCTTCCGTGTGGCCAAGATACTGCCCCAGAAGGGATTTTGCCTCTATCTCCACAAACTGGCCGGTTGGGAGGGCACCGATTGAGGCCAGAACCTCCCCTAACTTACGCGCGAAGGTGGTTTTTCCGGTGCCGGGATTTCCGGTAAACAGGAAATGGTCCCGGATGAGCATATTGGCCGGAAGTCCCCTCTCCCTGTTGTCCTTCACGGACTTAACAATGGCGCGGATCCGGTCCTTGACGCTCTGAAGGCCAATGTAAGCATCCAGTTCCTGCAGGATTTCGTCCTCGGATTTGGGGACAAAGCATTCCTGAGGATTAATATCCGCGGCGCATACGGACTTGCTTCCCCTAAGGGCCGCCTTGACAGACAGGGCTTCAGCCACGCGTTCTGCCAGGTGACCGTTGTTGTGGCCAAGATCCGGCTGGCGCATGAACCAGGTGAAATGGCCCTTGAGGGCTTCCGGAAGGTCTTCTTCGGCCTTCATGCCGTATTTTTCGGCAATAAGCTCTATGGTAAGGTCTGTGAGTTCCTTTACGCCGAAGGCCTCCAGCTTGAATTCAAACTCAAACAGGCGGTGGACGTCCGGATTGTGCCCCAGGAAGTCTTCCATGTCGTTGAGAATGCCGCAGAGAATCACTATGGGCGCGCCTTCGGTGGTGCGCATGCGGGCAAAGAGCTTGTCCAGCTGGTTGACGTCCGTGGCCTTTGTGGTGGGGACCAGTTTCTGGGCATTGGTAATGAGGAGGATACCGTCTTTCAGGGCTCCTATGTTTTTGTCGAAATCTCCGGCAAATTCGGCCCAGTCGGCGGCGTCTACGGTTTTGGGCGGCAGTTTGGAGACCCCGGACGCCACCATTTTGGCAGCGAGGAGGCCCGCGACGAAAGTTTTGCCGGTACCGGAGTCGCCAAGCACCAGGCAGTCCATTCCAAGGCGTGCACCGCCTCTGGAAACCATGGCGGCAACTTTGAGGCGGGCATCCAGATCGTCCAGTATTGACACTATGGAATCCTTGCCGATAAGCCCTTTCTGCGGAATTTCGCTTGCGATGACTTCTCCGCAGAATCGGCAGTATTTGGCTTCGGGGCGGTTTTCCTTACCGCATTTACTGCATTTCATGGGCAATCTTGTTTATCAAATTTATGGTTTCGGCATCGGCCACGCCGGTCTCCTCCAGGCCGTTAGCCTTCTGGAAAGCCTGCACGGCCTTTTTGGTTGCCGGGCCGTAGTTGGGGCTGGGCGTTCCCTTGAAAAAGCCCTGCTCCTTGAGGAATTTCTGCATGGTAAGTACCATCTCTCCTTTGTCGCCGGGGGCAAGGGATTCAACGTCCAGAAGCTTCGGGGCCGGCGCCGGAGCCACTTTCTCGATGAAAGGGGATGCGAACCTGCCCAAGCGCTCGCTCTTGGGGATGAAGCCGCTGAAAATCATCAGCACCCACACCGTCACTATAAAGATTATGGTGCTGCGGCGGCGGTACTTGAGGTCTTCCCTCCAATTGTCTATGTCGTTGTCGTTGAAGGCGCCGTTAAGCGAAGAGTCAAAGTAGGTGTCCGTTGAAAAGGCATAGTAGAGGGGTTCCAGGACTTTTTCGTCGAACCCCGGCCTGGTGAATTTACGCGCCGCCTTGGCAAAGGGACTGTGGTTGAACACGGTTTTTATGCTGAACCAGACAAGCACGCCAAGTACCACGGCCGCATAAATGTACAGGATGAAACTCCCCAGGAATTTCACCAGCACCATAAGGATGGCGGCAACTATCACACCGCCTATAAGTGCTGCTATAAGGCTTCCGTCGGTGTCTGTAGTGAAATATATGACAAGGCCGATGATTATGCCAAGGGACCATATCCAGTTGCTTATCTTCATGCCGGAAACATCCACCAGCGGATTCTCTATGATGGAGAAAACCAGCATGGCAAGAAGGATCAGGGACGGGACAATGGCCAGCACTATGGTAAGGATAGTCTGGGTTATGCTGCGGGCATTCAGCCTGCGGATCCTGCCGCGGCCCACCGACAAAAGATGCTGGGCTTCATCCACGGCGGAGTCGAACCTCTTCACGGCGTTGTTGCCGGGGTCTATGTCCCTCACATCTTCAAGATAATCTTTCAGAAGAGCCTCATAGGCAAATTGTTTTGAAAGATCCGCATCAGGGTTTTCCTGGTGCAATACGGCCAGGAAGCCCTTGAGGCCACGGTTTTCAAACTCCTGCCGAAGTTCCTTGCGGGAGTGGGAGAAGAGTTCCTTCCGGCTTGCGGCTTTTTTGCCGGAGTCTATAAACTCATATTCCGGAGTATGCCCAAAGCCTTTTATGCACTTCATCCAGGCTGCCTGCACGCGGAAGGCGTCGTCTTTGGGGCCGGCTTTATTTACGTAATCGTCTGAATTTCTGTCCGTGCAGTACACAAACCACTGGCGCTGCTGCTGGAAACGCCCTCCCTTGGTGTCAAAGAAGGCGGTAATGTAGTGGTAGTCTTCTGGGGCCTCAAAATTCACGGCTATGTTGGCCGCCACGGCTTTGAGGATGCGTCCGTTTTTCCAGCCGCCCAGCATGGCTTTCAAATCTCCGCCGAATGTGTTCCAGTATATGGTGTAAACCTCATTGAGAAGGCGCCCTATGGCTTCTCCCGTCATGGCATAATCCGGATCATCGGGGTTGTTGATGAGATTTATGTCGCTGAGCGGATCTATCGTCTGGATTCTCAGAAGGAAAGTTGCCGAAGAAGACTCCGCCGTGGGAAGTTTTGCGGCGATGTCCTTGCTTCTCACCCTCACCCACTCCCGGAAAAGCTCCGAGCAGATGAAATCCGCGGATTCGGCATCGAAATCTGCCTTGCAGGCAAAGTTGCTGACGTCCTTGAGGGTTACGGCCGAAAAGTGCACCTCTTCCCCGGTTTCCCTTGAGAAACCGGCAATTTCGATGGGGAATGTGGGATGCAGAAGGCAAATGGCAGCGTAAACGCCGGCTTTCTGGTCACGGGGGAAACGTTTCTCCACAATGTCCTGAATCTCTGTGACGAGCTCAGGATAAGGCTTCAGCCACTTTTCAATCTGGCCGCGGTAGAGGTACTTTGTCGCAAGGTCCAGATCGTCGGCCATGCAGACGGCAAGCTCCGCGGGGGTATCGGCCTTAAGGTGCTTGGAGGCATTGTAATTGATGCCCAGGTCTTCGTTTATAAGGTCTTCCTGGACCTCTACCTGCTCTCCCTTCACCGCCTTTTCAATCTCGTCAAGGTTCCAGCGTTTTTCCGGGTTCCGGATAAGGAGGCCACGGCAAATCCGGGCAAGGGGGTCCGGCATGTCTGAGGGAATGGCGATGCGCCCTTTCACCTTGTCAAGGGCCATTTCATGCTCCTTGGCCATGAAGGCGCCTTCTCCCATCCAAAGGGAGAGGATGGTCATGCCAAGGGAATAGAAATCGGCCTTATGGGTTAGTTCACAATAGGTTAAGCCGTCTTTTACAGCGGTATTCTCCTGGGCGTACACCTCCGGGGCGGCGTAGATTCTGGTGCGGGACTGGAGGGTTTTTGACAGGCCGTCCGGGCCGATTATGTCGGCAATTCCGAAGTCGCAGAGCACAACGTCCCAGCTTTCCTTGCTCCGGATGAGGATGTTGGCGGGCTTTACGTCCTTGTGAAGCACTCCAGCTGCATGCATGCGGTCAAGGGCATAGGCTATTTTCACAATTATGGCAAGGATGGCCTGGGCATTGCCCTTGAGGTTCTCCTTGGCAACGCTGCCTGCCGGGATATACTCCATCAGCTCATAGTCCGGGCCGAAGGACTCTATCCGGGGGATGAGGTAGTCCTTGTCTTTCATTTTCCCCAGGGCTGCAAGAACTTTCTCGTTAGTCTTGAAGCCCTTGTGGCACAGCTTGAGGGCGTATTTGCGGTTATTGGCGTCCTTTACAACGTAGATGTCACCTTCGGCACCGCTGCCTATGGGCTCAACCACGGTGAAGGTTTTTCCGCCGGCAGTTACGGTGTCCCCGGCCATATGGCTTGTAGCCGGGGCGGGACTTTTCAGGCCGACAGGGGCCGCAGTCTTTTCCGGAGCAGCGGCCGTATTTTTCGGAGCCGTAGCTGTCTTCTCCGGAGCCGTAGCCGTCTTTTGGGGTGCCACGGCGGTTTTTTCGGGAGCAGTTGCAGTTTTTTCTGGGATCATGGCCTCTTGTAAACTTTTCGTTCTACGTTTGTTGTGTAAAGCTCACCGCCTTCCTCAACTACCTCGCAGAGGGTTGCAGGAACCCACTTTCCGCCAAGATCCTGGCGGGCACACTGGTGAGGGTTATCGTGAAGCACGTGGCAGTAATTGCACTCCCAGGCCATGGTTTCACGGAGGGGAACTCCACGCCAGGTTTCCTGCACGGTTTCCATTACGGCAATTTTACGGGCGGTGTAGTAGTTGCGCTGCTCCTGGGGGGTACTGCCGGCCGGCGGAAGCATCTCTTCCAGAAGTTTCTCCGCTTCCTTCACGGCTGTTTCATATTCGGCCATGATTTCGGCCCTGGAGCGGCCTACGCTGCGCTTAGAGGGCTGAGGGATGGAGGCGGGAGTGAAGCCCACCTTGGCCATCAGTTCACGGTAGCGTTTTTCAGTTTCCGTGGGCTCCCGTGGGGCCTGATCTTCAGGCACTTCCGCGGTTTCAAGTTCGGCCTCAAGTTCCGCTATCTGCATTATGAGACGGGCGGTTCTCTGTACCGCAGGGTCTTTCTTGGCTTTGTCTACGGCAGCCCTGGCAGCGCGCGAAAGGGGCTGGCCGCACTGGCCGCAGAACGCCCTCAGACCACGTTTCCCGCAGGTGGGGCACTGCACGCCGTCTGCGGGCATGCCACACTCCGGACAGTCTATGTCTTGAGGGTCCATGTGGGCGCCGCAGAATGTGCAGTAATCCACAAGCTTGTGCCCGCATACCGGGCAGAACTCATATGCGGCGTCAAGGGCGGCCCCGCAGTGCGGGCATCCGCTTCCAACCTTTGCTTCCGGTTTTACGGCCGGTTTTGCGGCGTCGGCCTTCCGGGGCTGGGGCTTCTCCTGTGCAAGAACTTGTGACATAGGCTCACGGAACTCTTAAATGGTGCTTGTGCTGTTATGCGGTTAATCTTTCCACAAAATTAGCAATTTATTTCATATCCGCAAGGTAGCCTCCTGTCGCAACTACCGGGGCGGAAAGCTCGTTTTGGGCCGATAATGCGCCCCGCATCCATCTTCCCGGGACGGGAGGAGCAACATTTAGCTAAAAAAGTGTATATTTGTAAGTTAAATATTCCGGAATGGTAAAAATCTGGCATATAATCACAATCATGGCTGCGGCAGCCGTAGTTTCGGGCTGCGGCTACCGTGGGGCCCTGCATGCATCCTATATCCCGGAAGTTACCACTCCCTATGAAGGCGTAAAGCCTGAGTATCAACAGCTTGCCGCGCTTATGGAAAAGGATACCGGCATTCCGCCCAGCACTGGAAACACCGTGGGGTTCATCCCGGACGGCGCAGACAAACTGAAGCTCATGCTCCAGGACCTCAATGCGGCAAATTCGGCCATCTACATGGACTACTACCGCATTTGCGCAGACTCTGCCGGCACCATAGTCCTGGATATCCTTAAAAACAAGGCCATGGCTGGGCTGGACGTAAGGGTGATGGTGGACAAAGCCGCAGTTACGCCCAAGAACATGAAGGCCCTGAGGAAACTTCCGGAAGCCGGGGTTCTTTTCAACAGCTTCTACAAGCCCGTATGGTTCTTAGACTGCCTCGTGCCCCCTGCCGGGACTCACCGGGACCACCGCAAGATACTTATGATTGACGGCGCCACCGCCTATCTTGGCGGCCGAAACATCCAGGACAAGTATTTCACCTCCTGGAGGGACGCCGACATCCGCATCACCGGCCCGGCCATCGAGCAGATTGCCACCGTGTACATGGAAAACCAGCTTAGGCTGAACCCCAAGGCCAAGCCTCTCCTGACAGCCCCCAACCTTGGGCAGGCCGCAGCCTCTGACAATGTCCCCGGGCTCACCCAGTACTACGGCAAAACCGTCCAGGTGGTCCACGACTCCCCCACGGACAAAAAACTCCCCATGCGGAACCTCTTTGAATGGGCAATCGGCAACTCAAAGCGCTATTTCTGGATTTACTCCCCCTATACGCCGCCGCCAAAGTCCACCATCAAGGCCCTGAAGGACGCCGCCGCGCGCGGGGTGGATGTTCGCTGGATAGTCCAGGGCGTCTCCGACGTTTTCTTGGAGGAATACATTGCCGAATACCTCTACAAGGACCTCCTTTCTGCGGGTGTCCGCATATATGAATGGCACAGCGGCATCATGCACGCCAAGCAGTTTGTCTCCGACGACTACCTGATGGCCATAGGGTCCGTGAACATGGACAACCTAAGCTTTTTCCTCAACTATGAAAACGAGGCCATAGTCTACGACGAAGAACTTGCCAAGGTAACGGCCGCGCAGTTCCTCCAGGACCTCACCGCCCACTGCAGGGAAGTCACCCTTGATGAAGTAAAGCGCTGGAACATCTTCAGGCGCCTCCGCAACTGGTTCTTCTACACCTTCGGCGGCCCTGTAGCATAATATGAAGCACATGAAAAAGAAATTACTCATTACTATAATAGCCGTTTTCGCGCTGTGTCTTCAGGCAAACGCCCAGTGGTTCGTGGGCGGCTACGTAAGGATGGATTCGTATATCTCAAATGAAGGGGTCTCCACCATAGACATTTCTCCGGACGTAGGCTACACCTTCGGAAGGTGGAGCGTGGGCGTCGCCTTCAATTCCTATGTTTCCTTCTACTTTGGGAAAAGCTTTACCAGCTACGACATAGGCGCAGACCCTTATGCCGAATATTACTTCCCCATCAACGACTTCCTGTCCTTTTTCATAGAAGGCGGCCTGGGGCTGAGATACCACAAATATGTTGAAGAAGGCTTTGACTACGGCTATTTCAATTTTATCCCCTACGTCGCCCCAGGCATAGAGTTCATGCTCTCAGACCACTGGTCCATCCTTGGCCACATAGGGCGCCTGCAATGGGACAACCACCAGAAGAACATCAGTTTCTCCGCAGAAGGGCAGGCCCTTTCAATGGGTCTGTACTACAATTTCTAGGTCTTGAGGAAGCTTCGCGTCATACCGGCCGAAACCAGGAAGCTGTTCCTGAGCACAATGTTCGTCCTTATCATCGCAGAGATGGCCGATGCCCTCTGCGGTGTCATTGACGCCATGTACGTTGGAAAGTTCCTGGGCTCCGACGCCATGGCCGCCCACGGTGTTTCGGCCCCGGTTTTCACTTTCCTTTGCATTTTCAGCTACCTTCTTGCCGCCGGAATCCAGCACTCCTGCTCCTTGGCCCTGAGCAAGGGGCGGCCGGCCGAAGCCAACGGCTACTTCAACATGGCAGTCATAATCATTCTGGTCCTTTCGGCCGTCTTTACGGCAATAGGGATAGCCGCGCCGGAGTGGGTTGCCTCAATGCTCGGGTCCGGCGGCGGAGACATCAACATCCTGGCGGGCCAGTACCTCAGGGGAGTTGCGCCCGGAACCGCACCGCTGCTTCTTTTCCTTGTCATGGTGCCCATACTGCAACTGGAGGGGAAATGGAGCCTCATTCACGCCGGAAGCATTGTGATGGCGGTCTCTGACATTGCCCTTGACTATGTCAACATCCACTTCCTGAACGGCGGGATGTTTGGGATGGGAATGTCCACAAGCATAAGCTACACCCTGGGCTTCGCCGTGTTCCTTCTGTATTTCGGCCGAAAAGACCGCAGGTTCAGCCTCCGCTTCAAGGACGCCCGCGGCATCCATCTCCCGGGCTTCCTCTCACAGGGGCTGCCGGCAGGGGTCCGGATGGTTGCACGCATGCTCTCGCTAGTTATCATCAACCTCCTTACCATAAACCTTGCAGGTGCCACGGCAATGGCCGCCATGGCCATCCAGAGGAACGTCTCCACCGTTGTCCTCAGCGCCGTAGTGGGCCTTTGCGGAGCCGTCCTTACGCTCACGTCCATAAGCTTCGGCAAAAACGACACCGAAGGCATGGAAGATGCCCTCCGGCTTGGCTACAGGCACTCTTTCGGGATTGTCTCAATCTTTGCGACGGTCCTGTTTTTAATTTCCGGGCCTCTCGTTTCCCTGTACATCGACACCTCGGCCCCCGTATTTCCCATGGCCAAAGAAGCCGTGCGCTGGCTTGCCGCCTCCATGCCGCTTCTTGCCTGGAACTGGAGCTACGGCAGTTTCCTTCACGGAATAGGCCAGATAAGGCTTTCAACATCCCTTTTCATCTTCGGAGAACTCATTGTGCAGTCCTTTACCGCAACCGTAATGGGGCTCATCTGGGCCGAAAGAGGCATTTTCTCCTCATTTGTTGTAAGCCAGGCCATCATTCTGCTTCTTCTCATTTTATACCGTTCCAAATTTTTCGTACCTTTGTCAGATAAACATCCAAAGGAATGAAAGTATTTCGTGCGGCAATAACGCTCTCACTCGCCTTGCTTTTGGCACTTCCGCTTGCAGCCCAGAAAAAGGCCGCGCAGAAGAATGAGCGCCTTGTGTTTACGCCGCAGTGGACGGCCCAGGCCCAGTTTGCCGGTTATTATGCGGCCCTTGACAAAGGCTTTTACGCCCAGGAAGGCCTGGACGTAGTGATAGAACATCCCAACGCCTCCAGAAGCGCCATAGACCGCGTACGCCGGAACCAGAGCCACATAACCACCCTTCCCGTCACGCAGGCCATCGAGGCCATTGACCATGGAGTGAAACTGGTGAACATCCTCCAGACATCCATGAACAGTTCCCTCATGATAGTGTCACGGCGCGGGGCCAATCCCCTGTCACAGAAGGGCGCCACGGTGTCTTGCTTCAGGGCCGGGTACTCCCAGCTTGCAAAATGCATGGCCCAGGACAAGAATCTCCAGTACCAGTGGATAGAATCGGCCGGAATGCTCAACCTCTTCATCCCGGGTGCCGTAGACGCATCCCTGGCCATGAGCTACAACGAATACCTGCAGTTCCTCCAAACCGGCATCATAGACCGCAATCCAAACATAGTATTCCGTTTCCGCGACAACGGCTACAACATCCAGGAAGACGGCCTGTACATGACCCGGGAAGAGTACGAGAAAAACCCTGAACGCGCAAGGAAATTCGCGCGCGCCAGCATGAAGGGCTGGGAATGGGTGGCCGAACACCCCGACGAAGCCATGGAGATTGTGATGAACCATGTGAGGCGCAATCACATTGCCACAAACCCCATAATCCAGCGCCTCATGCTGGAAGAGATTCTTGATCTAATGGAAGACTACGGAACCGGCCTCCGTGAATACGAACTCCGCGAAGACATGTTCAACCAGGCCGTATTGTTTCTCATGAGAGGCGGCATCATCAAAAACCAGCACACAATAAAAGAACTGCTGCCATGAGTATCCTGGATAGAATAAGAGGGTCCCTCTCCACCCGTCTCAGTCTCTGGACCGTGGTATTCGCGGCGCTGGTTTTCAACCTGTCCCTGGCGCTTGTCGCCATACGCTCCCGTGACACCATACGCCAGGAAGCCATAAAAACCGCCAACCAGGTTCTGGACAACACCGTGCTCCGCACAAACTACATCCTGGAAGACGTAGAATCCCTGGCCGACAACCTTGAGTGGCTCATCTACAAAGACATCGACAACCCCGATGCCATGCTTGAGCTCTCACGCAACATAGTGCTCAACAACACCTTCCTAAACGGCTGCTCAATATCCTTCGAGCCCGATTTCTATCCCCAGAAGGGAAGGTATTTCAGCGCCTACTCCAACAACAACGGCCGGTACGTATATACCATGCAGGAAGGCTCCGACGACTACCAGTACTTCTACCTCAACTGGTACATGCTCCCGAAGCTCCTCATGCAGCCGTGCTGGACAGAGCCCTACACAGATCAGGAGGAAGGAGATGAGGCCACCATGGACCTTGCCATGAACGTGTCTTACTGCAAGCCCCTCACGGCAGCAGACGGATCTTTCATAGGCGTGGTTTCCCTGGACATATCCCTCAAATGGCTCTCCGAAACCATTTCTTCCGTTAAGCCCTATCCCAACTCATACGCCTTCCTGGTGGGCCGCGGCGGCACTTACCTTGTTCACCCGGACCCCGAAAAACTCTTCTACCAGACCATCTTCACGGAAAGCCTGGTAAACCGTATTTCCCCTGAGCAGATGCAGCTTGGCCAGGACATGCTGGCCTGGAAGGAGGGAATGTCCAACTTCAACATTAACGGGAAATCCAGTTACATCACCTACAAGCCCCTCATGACAACGGGCTGGAGCCTTGCCATAGTGTGCCCGGAATCCGACATCTTCGGCGGCTACAACCGCCTCAGGAACGTCCTTCTTGTAAGCATCATCCTTGGCCTCACCCTCATGTTCCTTGTGATGAACTACCTCATAAGACGCCAGCTTGAACCGCTTTCACGCCTTGCAAAAAGCGCGGAGGTGATGGCCTCCGGAAACCTGGACGCCGACATCCCCCACATGGAACGGAAAGACGAGGTCGGGACCCTCAACAGGGCATTCCGCTACATGCAGGTGTCCCTCAAGGATTATATCGACAAACTTACTTCGGCAACGGCAAAGCGTGAAAGGA
>DGXO01000034.1:63576-74065 GCA_002395605.1 Bacteroidales bacterium UBA4230 | reverse complement strand
TCGGGAAGAGGGTTTGCCTCTTCCTGATAACGGGAGAAAAAGAAACACATAGTTTTGCACTTGATCCTGTTTGAGGGGGCAGCGCGCCCTGTATTAATGGTGCGGGCAATGGGACAATTATCGAACCATTTTTGAGGATCTCGACGCTATATATCTAATTGTTTTACAGCTCAAAGACTAATCTGACAAGAAGGCATCCAGACTTCCTTTAATCACGTCATGCTGAATTTTTTTAGAGACTTGTAAAAGTTCGGGGATATTTGTCTTAACGGTGTTGAATATGCCTTCAGCATCAACGTCTCCATATTCGTGAGACAGGAAATTACGCATCCCAAAGACGGCAGGCCAGGGAATAGATGAGTAAGTTTTGAAGAAGTCACTGCCACAAATGTTGCGGATCTTGACGAGACTTTCGGTTATATATTGGAGGCTCATTCCGCAGGCACGGAAAACAATGAGCCCGGGAGTGCTGGAGACAAAGTCGTCGGGCGCATTAATGTCCTTGCTCATTTCTAGCAACAGGTTCATCTCCTTTAATGCGGCATCAAGCAGGGAAAGAACGCGTTCTTTTTTAGGATACATAGATGGTCTCCTCCTTCAGACGACGGGCAAATTTTTCGGGAAAAATAGATTTGGAAGAAACAAGGTCTACGTGTCTTCCGAAAACGGTCTCCAATTGGCTTGCAATGGTGGAGTATAGAAATAAATCTGGCTTTGAGAGCGTAATGATGATGTCGATATCACTGTCTGCACGCCCTTCATCCCTGGCAAAGCTTCCAAACAGACCGATTCTTTCAATTCCAAAAGCCGACTTGTTGCATAAGTAGTAAACTTTAAGCATTGATAGTATCTGATCTCTACCCAGTCTATTGCCACCTCTGACATCCTCATAATGTACGACGGCCTTATAACCAAGGGCATCAAGTACACGAGCGTACGTGGCAGGACTTCCAAGCTTTCCGCTCTCCATTCTGGATATCTGTGACTTGCTCATACCGGCCAATATTCCCACCTGCTCCTGAGTCATTCCCCTTGACTTTCGCATCCTTTTTATAGATTCGTTCATATCCATCTTTTTCGCAAATATAAGAATAGTTTAAGAAATATGCAACTTATTTATAAATTGTTCGACAGGGGTTAGAGGTGGAGTCCCCCAGCCGCAGACGAAAAAAGCCTGGCGTGAAGCCAGGCAACTAATGTGCGGAATCATTACAGATTATCTAACTTTCATTCAGGACTACATCAAGGTCGTTGAATTCGTCGAATGGCTTGATTTAGTCAGGTTTCCTGTGCCATAAATAAACAGTGATAATAGTTGAGGCGTTTCCCTGGGGCGTATACTCTATGCGGTCTCATACCTCCCTATTCTCAACATCTTACAGAACGGTCGGCCCTCATTCTATCGGGGTACCCGGTCAGTAAGTCAGGCAGGTTTAGGTCTGTTCGTCGTGTTGGTCGCAACAGGAAGGCCCGACTCCAAATACATAAACTAGAACGAATTTACCGACTTTGCAGTTGCGGACGGAAAGACTTTTGATACTGGTATATTATTATGACATATATCGCTCATGGCTTAAACCATTCTCAGTTATTCGTTCCTTGGGAGATTCAGTTCCTTCATATATTGTTCCCTCTCAGGGAAAGTCGCGTCGGCATTGTCCTTTTTGGGATTGTACTCCAAGAACATCTTGTTGCTATACGGAATGCAGTATTCCATCGTTTTGGTGTTTTCAGCAAGTTCTGCATCTGACAAAGCATCATAGTAGATGTGATAATAATAGCCGCACTCCTTGTTCTCCCAAAACAGCACCTTAGCAAATTGACTGCCACTTTTCATCAATTCTGCTGACAAGCAGTTTACACTTCGGAGTTTTGAGATAACAGTATCCAACTCATCTTGCGTCAGACCCACCAAAGGCATCAGATTGTCAAAATCCTTTTGTTGAGGATTGTTAGTCCCAAACCACATAAAACTATAGACAAAGAACTGTGACACCCCCGTTTGGTCCAAGACGAGTTGGATTCCACAATGGTCATTGAGAGCATCTGCCGTGAAAGCAAGTGCATCCGCAATACCGTCTTTGTTGTCCTCATAGTTCTTGACCATCTTCTCAATCGAAAACACTTGGTTATCGGTGCTCGATACTTTCTTTGTTGGCCCGCAGCCGCAAAAAAGGAGCAAAACGGTTGCGGCAAAAAATGATAAACACTGTTTCATTATCATGATTTTTTTGATGTGACAATAATCCCCCGTCGGATGCAGCAAGAATCATTCCGATATGGCTTGTCTTCGGAGATGTTGAGGTTTTTCAGGTAAGAGTACGAGACCCCGATGGCATCCTTGCTCCAATGGTCGGTCAAGGCCTTAAGGTTCCCGTAGTAGTAATGATGGCCGTCGATTTCCAGATGTACGACCATCCGTTCTTGTTTTCCATTTACATTCGCCATCGTTCTGCTATGTTGTTATAGGTACAAAGGTACGGATTACGGTTGAGGATTGCAAATGTTAAAAATAATCCGCCAAAAGTGAATCAGAAAAGGGGACGACCTCCGAAGAAGTTGTCCCCTTGTGCGGGCAACGGGACAATTATCGAACCATTTTTGCCGATTTGAGATCCGTGTATCTGCTTGGCGCTCAGATGGTTGATATCGACTCGCCGATCAATGCTTTGACATCAGGCCAGCTTACTTCTTCAAACATAACGGGCATGGGGTCGGCCTCAGCGTCCTCAAAGTAAGATAAACTCTTAATGGCAATGAATAGGGAGCCATCAGGATACTTCTGAAGGTATAGTTCGAGGAGTTCTTTCAGTGAATACTGTTTCAATAGGAAATACAGGTCGATGAAATCTTTCTTCGTGCCCCGGCCGATGATTGCCGCCACTTTCATTGCGGCAATGTCTTTTACATCGGCAAGCCGAATGCCGTCTTCTTCTACAGGGGTATCAATCCAGTCATATTTGTAATTGACGATATCAACTTTAACGCCGTCAATCAAATAAATATGGATGTTCTTGGACTCCTTGACAATTGTTACGTCGTGATTCTCACGCAGGAGGTCCTGAAGTTCATCCGGCGTCTGAGGAACTGTTCCGAAGAAATCAAGATCCACCGATCTGCGATGCCCGAGTTGCAAAGCCAAAGCCGTGCCGCCTACAAGACGGCACTCCTTAAGCAATTCAAGCGACTGAAGATCCTTCAGAAGCTGGAGTGTTGCGGGATAGATTGTCTGGTATTGTAGCATCGGAACTGTTCGATAGGGGTTCTGGAAACGGTGCTTATAAAAGAAAGAGCTTTTGCGTCGAGTGTTCTCAGTTTCTTGGCAGTATCGACGATACTATCAAGACCATAATATGCGAGCAGATGCTTCCAGTCTTCGTATTGGCCGTATTCCAATACTCTTTTGACAATGAATGAAGCATTTGCCGATGGATCAATGGAAGATCGGTCCACATCCCAGAAGATGTAGTCCGAAAAGCCTTGTATGCACTCTTTCTTAGACATATCTTCGCAAATATACAAAAAAGACACAAAAAAACTCCCTCTGCCGGGAGTTTTGTGCGGGCGAAGGGACTCGAACCCATACGCATTGCTGCACCAGATCCTAAGTCTGGGTTGTCTACCAATTCCAACACGCCCGCAAAGATTCAGGACTGCAAAGATACAAAATTATCCTAAAATCTTTGCAATAAGCCCGGGAGAAGTTTCACCGGTGAGCCGAATTATGTGCTGGGACAGCATCTCATAAGACTCGGAAGGGGAGTGGGAGCACTCAAGGGCCCCGCCGTCAGAGGCGAAGGGGAAGCCAGCGGGGGCACCCGGGAAACCGGCCGAATCCATTAGGTCTTCCGGGCGGCAGAAGGATGCTACCTGCCAGCCGCTATAGCTGAGATCAGGGCCGCGATAAACGCGTGTCATGTTGCCAAGCACTATCCGGCACTGCATCTGGAGCCGTGTAAGGAGGGCATCGGCCGCACTCTTTTTAATGCCAAGAAGGGCGCGTACCTCTTTTACGGTAATTGCGCCATGCTCACTCACATAATCCATTACGGCAGTCTGCGCTCCGGGCTGAAGGGCGTATTTCTCCAGTGACTGCCTGTAGTTCCTAAGTTCCCGGTACCACTCAGGCGTAGCAAACGCAGCCTTGCCGCCGCAAAGGAACTTTCCGTAAAGGATGTCTCCGCTTTCCACGCAGTCTATTTTCCAGTCCCAGGGGCCAAGGGTGTCGGCCTCACCGTCAAACCAGTACTCCCGGGGAGTCATCTCCTCTATGGAATAACCGGCTATGGGATTCCCGAAAAACGGCACCAGACCATACTCCAATATGGCCTTGTGCATAGTTTCTGCGCTAACTATGCTACTCATTTCTTACGGAATTCAAGGCACGCCCAGCCCTCGCGGAAGGACTCTCCGGCGGGAACAAGCCCGGCATCAAGGGCGGCGGCGGTAACAGCCGGGACATCGGCCTCAAAGAAACCGCTCAGGAGAAGATGCCCGCCACGGCGAAGAGACCGCGCATATGTGGGCATGTCTTCAATTACTATATTTCGGTGAATGTTGGCAAGAAGGATGTCGTAGGTGCCCATCTGCAGCAGCGAGGCATCCCCGCAGGCGGTCTCCACCCTTGTGCCCACCTTGTTCCACCTGCAATTGCCCCAAGCGCTGCGGGCCGCTACAAGGTCAATGTCGTAGGCGAACACCTTCCGTGCCCCCATTTTGGCCGCCAGGATGGCCAGGATGGCTGTGCCGCAACCGGCGTCGCAGACGTATGCGCCACGCACCGGCAGCCCCAGCATCCGGCTCATCATCATATAAGTGGTGTGGTGATACCCCGTGCCGAAAGCCATCTTGGGGTCTATCCAGATATTGTAGCGGGTGCGGGGGACATCCTTGTTGAACGGCGCCTTCACGGTAACCACCCCGTCCACCACAATGGGCTCAAACGACTCTTCCCAGGCCTTGTTCCAGTTTTGCCCCTGCACCAAGGCGGCCGTAAATGAGGCCGAAGGGAAGCCGCTCAGGACAACCTTTACATCGGAAGCCTTGTAGGCATCTTTCTGGATATAGCACTTTAGGAAAGGCTCTTCCGTCACAAAGGAGTCAAAAGGAAGTTCAGAGAGTTCGGCCATGATAATTTCGGCGGTCTCCTCTGAAAACGGGCTTAGCCTCACGCTGACTTCAATATATTCTTCACTGTTCATTTGCTGCGGCTACTTCTTTCTGGAGCCTTAGAATCTCCTGCTTCAGGGCCTCCCTGCGGGCTTCAACACCGGACAGCACGCCCTCCTGGAATCCGGCCATCTCCTCCGCGGCGCTCTCAAGCTCCTCCTCCGATATTTCTTCCGTGGCCGAAGCCTGCCCCTGCTGCCTCAGGTACTCTGCGGCGCGGTTTTCGGCCATGGCTTTCTCCACTCCAAGTTCAAAGATATTGTGGATGGCGGCAAGCAGGGAATACTGCACGGTGTCCATCTGCTTGGTGAACACCGGGACATTGGCATTGCGGTACCTGGCCCTTGAAAGCCCGTACTTTATATGGTCAAAGTCCTTGCCACATGCATTGAGGCCGAATTTTATGAGGAGCGGCGACTTTATCACGGAAATGTGGTAATCCAGCCATTCGTCAAGTTTCTGCACGCCGCTTGCCGCCACCATATAGCGGTCTACCTTCAAGACAAACGGGAAGATGTCTATCTGGTTGTTTCTCATCATGCCCGTCACGGACATGTTGTCTATGTGGGCCTTCTTCTTGTCACGGAACATCAGGAGCCTGGCAATCTTGGTGAAGTCCTTGCTGTCACGCAGATTAAGGTCATTGCCGGAAATCTTCAGGATGCCATCCACGGACGGAATCACCAGGTTCATGTTGGTGTCTATCTGCGTTGTGGCGGCAAGCTCGCAGTCAAGGTCTCCGTCAAAGCTTGTGAGCATGGGCATGAGGGTATCCACGGCCGGGAACAGCGTAATCACTTTTTCGGCCGTGATATTCACGAGGTTGAGGTCGAACCCGGCCGAAATGTCCCGTTTGTTGCGCGTGGAGTAAAATCCTTCAAAGTAGAGGTCTCCCATGTTGGAGGCCGCGATGGCGTTTGTCACCTGCAGGGTGCGGTCCCTCATGGCGATATCTGCGGCCGCCCAGTTTATGAGGAGGCTGTCGTACTTTATGCCGCTGGCCTCCAGGGTGAAGTCAACATCCAGGTTGGAGGGTATCACAATGAGTTTGCTGCCGGCCGAATCCGGGAGCTCCGTTGCCGCTGCCGCCTGCACCGATTCATCCGAGGCGTCGTCCAGGCCCTTTCCCGGCTCGTAGGAACTGTAGTAGGCGTACGCCCTCATAAGTTCGTTGGCCTCCAGGTAGTTGGAAGAGACATCGGCCTTAAGTTTAAGATGGCTCTTTCCGCGGCCTATGAGTGCCCTCCTAAGCCCGGTGAGAAGGGCTTTTGCCGAAACGTCCGACTGCCCGGCCTTTATGGTAATGTTCTGAAGGTCAAGGGTGTCGTTGTCAAATGAGCCGCTTACGTTGGCAATGCCGGTCCTTAGCGGGAACGCCGGGGTGAACACCCTGCCGCTTGCAAGGCTAAGGTTGCCCTCAATGTCCCAGTCCTTCACATAGCCCTGGATGGCCTTGGAGAGGCTGATCTTTATGTCGTTGGCCGAAAAGTCGTCTGTGAGTGCGCGGGCCATCCGCTCCATTCTGGCTTTCTTGAACAGGGAGTCCCTGGGCACACCCGGATACACCCTTTGGAGGGAGTCCAGGATACGGTTCCGGCGGGCGGTGCTACCTCTTCTGGATTGGTGCTTGGATGCCCCGGCATCGAATTTCAGGGACCTCAGGATATAAAGGTTATGTCCGCTTCTGAACCTTATGCGGCCGGATTCTGAAGTAAGGCTGAGCCTTGGAGTGGGCCGGGAAGCCGTGGCCGGGCTTATGCGGAAAGTCTCCGTGTTCTCCGCAAGGTGCACGCTCATGCCCTCAGAGTCCCGCAGCCTCAGGTTCCCAAGTTTCGCAAGACCCATGAGGGGCGTCAGTTCCTTTCGCTTTTTGAGGATATCGGCCGAATTCTGGAGGAGCACGAGGACGTCCTTGCCATTTATCCTAAGGTTCCCGTACTGGGCTTTCAGGGAGTCTGTATTTACCTTCAGGGCCAGCACGCGTGCCCCCTGGCGGATGTTACGGTCTATCTTGTTGGCCTTTGTGGCAAGCTCCACGTCCAGTTTTGGAATTACGGCATCTATGCTGTCTGGGGCGTCCTGCACGGAGAGGTCCGTTCCCTGAAGCTTGCAAAGGATGTCCGCGGAGCCAATCCGGCTCATGTCAAGCTGGGACAACCTCACCTTTCCGTGAAGCTGAGCGTCTATGGCGCCGGTGCCGGAAATGCCGCGCTCTGCGGTGAAAGCGTTTGTGAGAGAGTCTACGCGGGCCCTTGCCGTGCCGTCAAATGCAATGAGGGGGTCTTCTCCAAGGATGTCCCGGACCCCGCCCTTTAGATTGACCTTTGCCCCAAGGAAGTCCAAGAAGAGCTTTTTGATATCGGCATCCACCGCCTTGAGGTCATCGGTTGTGACAGTTGCGTCCAGCGCCACCTGCCCTTTTCGGCCAAGGCCTTCGTAGTCAAGCGCTGCCGGAGGAACCAGGAGCTTTGCCTCCACTGCCGGAGTTTTCCCGCCGCCGTAAACGCCGTCTATGGTGGCATCGAGGGAGAGCTTGGCGTCCGTCTTTATCTTTTTGAAAATAGCTACGTTGTTCCGGTATTCACTGATAATGTCCCCAAGCGGACAGTCCTTTATGCGGGCGTCAATGTCAAGGTTGTACGCTCCCTTCCCGGCCGTGACACTGCCTTCAGCATCCAGGTGAAGGACGCTTATATCCAGCCCAAGGCGGTTGAGGACCACCTGAAGGGAGTCGTCTGCGCGCTCCGGAAGATCCCCGTCCAGGGATATGCCTACTGGCACTTTAAGCCTGCCGAAACTCCCCGTTGCCAGCCAGGCCTGCGCCTTGGCGTCAAGCTCCAGATGGCGTTCTTTCCCTTTGGCCCTTAGGGACTGGAGCCCCACCGCAACGGTGTCTGCGGGAAGCCTGCCGGAGACAAACAGGGAATCAATTTCCAGCTCAGTTGCAACCTTCTGGAGGTTTTGGGTGTCAATGTGGCCGTCCAGGCCCAGCCGCCGCATTGTAAACATCCCGTGAATGGTGTCCTGGGGGTTTGTGAACACAATGAAGGGCCTCTCTGTCATTTGCACCTTCTCCACCACTATCCTTGGAAGCGGCTTCTTGGTGGTGTCTTTCTTGGGGCCGCCAATGGGCAGGATGTCCCAGTTTGCGGCCGAAGAGTCATAGTAGTGGGCGAAAATGCGTGGATGGGCAAGTTCCGCTTTGCGAATGTGGTATCCCGTGCCGCGCACTATGTCCATGTAGTTTATGGAAACGCTCAGGTTCCGGAAACTTGCCAGGGTATCCACCGTTTCTCCGCGGCCGGCCTTGAGGAGGGAAAACCTTCGGCCACTGTCCGGATAAATGGTGTCAAACTGCGCATAACGCTCATGGGGGTAGGTGAGGGCAAAGTCGCTTGCCTCAAGGTTAAGGAAGGGGAAACTCTTCAGGACGTGGGCCTTTATGCTGCCGAAGGAGATGTCTCCCTCTACATAATCTGCGGCGAACTTACCTACAAGCCGCGTGAGGACCGCAGGCCGAAGGATAATTTGGAGCGCAACAAGGAGTGCCACAAGCAGCCCTGCCACAGTCAAAACTACGTTCCGTATTACTTTTCCCGCTTTCATCCATACAAAGATAACATTTTAATTTGCAGAAAAAGTCACAAATTCTTATTTTTGTGAGATTTTTGGAAATAATATTTAACTAAACATACCAATTTTATGGCAACAACTGCTGATCTCAAAAACGGAATGTACCTCATGTTCAACGGCAAACCCTGCGTTGTAGTGTACTTCCAGCACGTTAAACCCGGCAAGGGCCCCGCTTTTGTGAAAACCAAGCTCCGCAACCTTGAAAACGGCCGCATCCTGGAGAACACCTTCACCGCCGGCGTAAAGCTTGACACCATTTCCGTGGAGCGTCGCCCCTATCAGTTCCTTTATGATGATGGAGAGGCCTTCAACTTCATGCACGAGGAAACCTATGAGCAGATCACCCTTCCCCACGACGTCGTTGAAAACGCAGACCTCATGAAAGAGGGTCAGAGGGTGGAGATGATGTACATGACAGAGCCCGAAGAACGCTGCCTCACCTGCGAGCTTCCCACTTACGTAACCCTGGAGGTTACCTACAGTGAACCCGCCGTCAAAGGCAACACCGCTTCCACCAGCGCCCTCAAGGAAGTCACCCTTGAAACCGGTGCAAAGATCATGGTTCCCCTGTTCATCGAAACCGGAGAAGTCATTACCGTAAATACCACGGACCGCTCTTACGGCCAGAGGGTTAAATAAGTCTGGAAGCTAATAACTTCTGGTAATACCCAGCTGTTGGATTTTATATGTGCCGCCTCCGGAAGAGGTGGCATATATTGTAACCTGGAAGTTCTCTCCGCCGGCGTTGAGGATGCCTATGAGGTACTTTTTGTTGGCCTCTGATGCCTTATGGGTGGCCTCGAAGGAGCGGGGAGTATATGTGCCGAAGAAATTGCGGAGAATCTGCCTGGCCTGAGCCTTGGAGCAGTTGCGCGAAGACGACAGGACGTTGATGTCAAGGTTGTCCGCGAACCAGCTGGAGAGGGATGCAACATCCCCTGCGGCCAGATATTTTGTGATGGAAGTGAATACGGAGAACTCTCCCTCCGGGGAAGGGGAGGACATATAGGATTTGACCGGCTTTGCCGGAGTCTGGGCAGTGAGGTGCAGCCCCATGGAGAGGAGCAGCACCGCCGGGAAGACAATCTTGAGAATATGCTTTTTCATTCCGCTGTCTTTACTTGCAAATTCCGAGCCGAATCGTTACATTTGCCGTATGAACATTGAGCTTCTCACCGTTGGCAAAACGGACGTTAAATGGGTGAAAGAAGGCCTGGACGTATATGTGGCCAGGTTGCAACACTATGTCCCGTTCAAAGTGACGGAAATTCCGGAGCTCAAAAAAGCCCAGGCCCTGAGCCGTGACCAGATAAAAGAGCGGGAGGGGGAACTTATCCTTAAGCATCTGCAGCCCCAGGACACCCTCATCCTTCTAGACGAGCACGGGATTGAATACCGCTCTACGGAGTTTGCCGAAATGTTGGAAAAATACATGCTCCAGGGCACTAAAACCCTTGTTTTTGCCGTTGGAGGGGCGTACGGCTTCTCTCCCGCCGTCCATGCCAGGGCCCGCGCCAAGATGTCCCTTTCCAAAATGACGTTCACCCACCAGATGGTTCGCACAGTTTTTGCAGAGCAGCTTTACCGGGCGTTTACCATCCTCCGCGGAGAGCCCTACCACAATGAATAAGTCCCGTCTCATACGGCAAAGCGCGTCAATAGTCATTATGGCCCTTTCGGCCATAGT
>DGXO01000034.1:0-63460 GCA_002395605.1 Bacteroidales bacterium UBA4230 | reverse complement strand
GACTTCGGCAAAAAGACGGGAGCGCGTATCTCACTTCTGGACAAATACATAGATAGCGCGCTTTCGCAGGATCCTTCGGCCTGGATGGAGCTCCCCGGCCTTCCTGAAGACATGGTGGTGTACCGCTATGTGGAAGACACCCTCCAAAGCTGGGCGGGGCAGTTCCCAATACGCAACGACGACATCAGGGTGCGTCCCGTAAGCTCCCGCCTCACGGATGCAAAGGCCGTGGTAACTTCGCCGCTCGCAGATGCCACGGAGCACCTTTCCTACGTGAACCATGGCCCCAAGTGGTACCTTGAGAAGGCTGTAGAGGGCAACGGATGCAAGGTCATCGCGGGCCTTGAGATAGCCAACCAGCTAAGGCCCGGCTCCCTTACGGGCGTCAATCCGCGCCTGAGACGCGACGACCGCTACGGCGTAAGTCCGCTCTCGTCCAGTACCGGCACCGCGGTGTACGTAGACGGCGTGCCGCTTTTCAAGCTTACCTCGGACAATATAGACACCGGCGGTAAAAGGCATCCCTTCCTCCTCTGGGTGTCTTTGGCGCTTTTCATGACGGGTCTGGTGCTGCTGCTGTCGGTTCATCCCTCGCTTCCTTTCCTTGCGGGTACGGCCATTATCCAAACCGGCATATTCACCTGGCTTTTCCTTTACGGCCGCGGCCTGGGGCAGGTGTCGCAGCTGTTTTCTCCGCTGCTTTACGCAGACGGCCCCTTCTTCTATTCCCTTGGCGCCATCCTCATAGTAAACCTTGCCATAGACATCCTTGTGCTGGACCTTTTTGTGGTTAGGTGGACTCTCCTCAAGCGCGTCGCGCGCCAGAGCTCCCGCGGCGTGCAGTGGGTTCTTGCAGGGCTTATCGTCGCCTCCATCATTGCCGTCTGCGCCTACTTCCACATAAGCTTTACAAGCATCCTGGAAAACTCCAGCATCAACCTGGAACTATATAAGGTAATACTTATAAGTCCTTTCACCGGGATTGTATATCTCAGTTTCCTTGCCCTGGCGCTTTCCGTTCCCATGCTCCTGCAGCTTTTCCAGCCCTTTGCAAAAAGCCTTCTTGGAGCGCGCTACGACGTCTTTTCCATTGCCGGCCGAATGTCCTTCGGCCTGGTGCTGGGAGTGTATTTCGTGGTCACTACGGCTGTCCTTGGATACCGCAAGGAGCAGCGGAGGGTAGATGTCTGGGCCGGGCGCCTCGCCATGGACCGTGACGTGGGCCTTGAGATCCAGCTCCGCTCCGTAGAGTCCGCCATCGCCGACGACCCCATGATCGGGGCCCTTGCCGCCCTGGACGGCGGGGAGGCCATCCTTGGCGGAAGGCTTGCCAGCGCCTATATGGTTAGGATAGCCCAGGACTATGACATTTCGGTGGTAAAATCCGGCCCTCAAGGCCCTGGAAGCCATCCCCTTTTCCTGGAGCGCATCCGCGGCGGAGTGCGGCTTGGAGAGAACTCCCACTTCTTCTACAGCTCCATCGGCAATGGCCGAACCGCGTATACTGGGCTTTTCACCTATTATTCAGAGTACGGGCCGTCGTCCATCTTTGTTACGGTGGAGTCTAAGCACAACAGGGAAGACCGCGGATATCTGAGTCTCCTTGGAATCCAGGACCCTGGCAGAGTATCACTGCCGCCGGTGTATTCCTGGGCTAAGTATATTGACGGGCATCTTCTGCAGTACAAGGGAGAGTATCCGTTCCCTACGCTCTACACCGGAGAACGCAAGCTTGCCGGCTGGGAACTCTTTGAAAGGGAAGTGTCTGAGGGTGAGGTTATTATGCTGGCGCGCCCTTCTACAGAGTGGTTGTACTACATAGTGGAAGGCTTCCTTCTTGCACTTGCCGCGTTCTTCCTTGTGAGCACCCTTTCAAGGAGGCGCCTCCGCACTCAGGGAAGGCGGTATTTCCAAACCCGCATAAGCCTTGTGGTCAACATCTCCCTCATAGTCACGCTTGTCGCCATGGCCGGATTCAGCGTGTGGTTTGTCTGGAAACGCAACAATGCCGATATGAGGGGCGTCATGGCTTCCCGCGTGAACACCCTTCAGGCCATGTTGCAGGAACGCCTGAGGATGGTGGCTTCGCCTCAGGAGATTGGCTCTCCGCAGGCCGTGGCGGCAGTGGAGGGCGTGGGCAACAACCTTCGCTGTGACATCACTATCTTCGACATTTCTGGAGCGGAGGTCATGAGCACCACCCCGGAGGTATATGACCGCATGATACTCGGAAGCCGGATGGACCCTTCGGCCTACAATGCAATTGTGTATGGCCACAACCGCTTCTGGCTCAATCAGGAGAAGGTTGGAAGGCGCCGTTTCTACGCCCAGTATGTGCCGGTCTTCAACAGTTCCGGCACCATGATAGCCATTGCTTCGGCCCCGTTCACGGACCTCACTCATGACTTTGAGACGGAGGCCGTGCTGCACGTTGCAACCGTCATAACAATATTCCTGCTGCTGCTTCTCATATCCCGTCTGGTTACGTTTGCCGTGGTTGGGAGGCTCTTCAGGCCGCTTACGGAAATGAGCCGTAAGATGACGGTGACGGACGTAGACCATCTGGAGCCCCTGATTTATCACCAGGACGACGAACTAACCCCGCTGGTTGAGGCCTACAACCGCATGGTGAAGGACCTTGGAGAGAGCTCCCGCCGCCTTGCCCAGGCCGAAAGAGACAAGGCCTGGACGGATATGGCGCGCCGCGTGGCACATGACCTCAAGAATCCGCTTACGCCCATAAAGCTCCAGCTCCAGATGCTTATAAGGATGAAGAGCACCGGGAACCCGGCCTGGCAGGACAAATTCGACGAAGTCGCCCAGACGGTCCTCTACCACGTGGATCTCCTCTCAGACTCCGCAGACCAGTTCTCCACGTTTGCCAAGATGTACGACCAAAAGGCCGAAACAATAGACCTGGACGCCCTTGTAAGGCAGGAGGTGGAGCTCTTTGACTCCCGCGACGACATTGTGGTGGAATACTTCGGCCTGCCGGGAGCCATGGTTGAGGCTCCGCGTCCGCAGCTCACAAGGGTGGTGGTGAACCTTATCACCAACGCCATTCAGGCGGTGGACGGCAATGACGGGGACAAACGGCTTCTGGTGTCCGTGAGAAAGGCCTCCGACGACTCCTTCTATGAGATTGTGGTGGAGGACAACGGCCCGGGAGTGGACCAGGCCAACCAAGACAAGATTTTTACGCCGGACTTCACTACCAAAACCAGCGGCAGCGGCCTTGGACTTGCCATTTGCCGCCGAATTGTGGACCACTGCGGCGGCAGCATATCCTACAGTCGTTCTTTTGCGCTTGGAGGTGCCTGCTTTACCGTGCGTTACCCCAGGATCTGACTTCTTCGGCCACCTTCTCAAGCAGCCATTTGGGCGTGGAGGTGGCTCCGCATACTCCCACGGACTGGCCGTCCTTTATCCATGAGAAATCAATCTCTTTTTCGGAGCCTATGAGATAGGTTGCGGGGTTTACGCTTCGGCATAGGTCGCTGAGAACCTTGCCGTTGGAGGATGAGCGTCCTGCAACAAAGAGAATTATGTCGTGGGATGCTGCAAATTGGGCCAGTCTTTCATGACGGCCGGCCACCTGCGCGCAGATGGTGTTGTTTACCGTGAGCCGGGCGCCGGCGTCCCGGAGCATGCGGCATATATTGTCGTATTCGGTGGGGCTTTTTGTGGTCTGGGAGAAGATGACAACCGGCTTTGAGAGGTCTATGCTGCCGCTGCGAAGGGCTTCCCGGAGCATTTTCTCGTTTTCCACCACAAGGGCGTTGCCGCCTACCTGTCCCATGAGGCCAAGGACTTCGGCGTGTCCAACCCGGCCGAAGATTATTATCTGGCCGCTGGCGTTTCTGATGCGCTCCTGGAGCTTCAGGACCACCGGGCAGGAGCAGTCTATGACGGAGAGCCCGCGCGCCGCGGCTTCCGTGTAGGTGGAGGGAGGCTCCCCGTGGGCCCTTATGAGGACGGTGCCGCCTTCTGGGACGTCCTGGAGGGAATTCACCGTTACCAGGCCTTTTTCGTGGAGGCGGGAGAGTTCGGCCTCATTGTGCACAATTGCGCCAAGGGAATAGAGAGTGCCGCCTGTGCTGAGGTATTCCTCTGCGCGGGTTATGGCACGGATTACTCCTCCGCAGAAGCCGGAGCCGGGGTCTGTCTCTACTTTTACCACGTGATGCCGGGAGTTTCAAGTAGGCCGAACTTGCCCTGGAGGAGGCCCAGCATCCACACCAGTTCCTCGTGGAGGGTCATGTGGGTGTTGTCAAGGACAAAGGCGTCTTCGGCCTGCCTTAGGGGGGAAGTTTCGCGGTGAGAGTCTATGTAGTCCCTTTCCTGGAGGTTTTTAAGGACTTCCTCAAGGCTGGAGGGCTGGCCTTTTGCCACAAGTTCGTCGTAGCGGCGCTGCGCCCTTACCTCCGGGGCCGCCGTCATGAAAATCTTGACTTCGGCGTTGGGGAATACCGTGGTGCCGATATCCCTGCCGTCCATGATTACGCGGCCGCCTTTGGAGAAGGCGTGAAGGCGGTCGTCAACCCAGGCGCGGACAAATGCGATGGCGCTCACGGGGCTCACCAGGGAACTCACTTCCATGGTGCGGATAAGGGACTCTATGCAGCGGGAGCCGCTGTAAAGGAGGGTCTTGTCGTCTTCCCTTTGGAAGTGGAGGTCCAGGCCTGGGAGGGCTTCCTTAAGGGCGGGCTCGTCTATTTTACCGCCTTCGGCCATGCCGTTTTCCATTGCAAAAAGGGTTACGCCGCGGTACATTGCTCCGCTGTCAAGGTACAGGAAGCCGAATTCCTTTGCCACCATCTTTGCAAAAGTGCTCTTGCCGGTAGAGGAGAAGCCGTCTACGGCTATGGTAATGTCCGGGATTGTCATATCTTGCGGGTTTTCAGTTGTTTACATTACATAATCCTGCACATCCTGGGCGGTTATGGGGCTGCCGCCAAGGATGAGGAGACGTTCCACCACGTTCCTTAGTTCGCGGATGTTGCCGGGCCAGGACCTTCCTGTGAGAAGAGCCATGGCCTCTTTCTGGAATTCGCGTACGGGCTTGCCGTTTTCGGCGCAAATCTGCTCCGTGAAGTGCTTCACCAGCAGGGGAATGTCTTCCTTGCGCTGGTCAAGGGCGGGAACCTTGAGTACAATCACGCTCAAGCGGTGATAGAGGTCTTCGCGAAAGTTTCCGGCGGCAATCTCTTCCTGGAGGTTCTTGTTGGTGGCGGCAATTACGCGTACGTCCACCGTAATCTCCTTGTCTCCGCCAACGGGCGTGAGCTTTTTCTCCTGCAGCACGCGCAGTACCTTTGCCTGTGCGGCCAGGGACATGTCTCCAATCTCGTCAAGGAAGATGGTTCCGCCGTCTGCCTGCTCGAATTTTCCCTTATGGTCCCTGATGGCGGATGTAAAGGACCCTTTCTTGTGGCCGAACAGCTCACTGTCAATGAGTTCCGACGGAATTGCAGCGCAGTTCACCTCCACGAACGGCATCATTGAGCGGTCACTGAGCTGGTAGATGCTCTGGGCAACCAGTTCCTTTCCGGAGCCGTTGGGGCCGGTGATAAGCACGCTTGCCCCAGTGGGGGCTACCTTCTCTATCATCTGCCTTATGTGCCCCATGGACTCGGACTCTCCAATCATTTCACGGCCATAGATCTTCTTTTTCAGTATCTTGGTCTGGGTTACCAGGTTTGCCTTGTCCGTGGCATTCTTGAGGGTGATAAGGATACGGTTGAGGTCCAGAGGCTTCTCTATGAAGTCAAACGCCCCCTTCTTTATGCATTCTACCGCCGTAGTGATGTCGGCGTGCCCTGAAATCATTACCACAGGGGTCTCAATGCCTTCCTCAATTATCTTGGAAAGCATTTCCGTGCCGTCCATTTCCGGCATCTTGATGTCGCAGAAAATTGCGTCAAACTTCTCCTTGCCAGCCTTCTGCAGGCCCTCAAGGCCATTTTCGGCGGTCTCTACCTCGTAATTCTCCATTTCCAGGATTTCCTTCAGGGAATACCGGATTGCGCGTTCGTCGTCTACAATGAGTACTTTCATCTTCTTGCACTAATTTATGCAAATATCGTAATTTTTTCGCATTTCTCCGATACCCGCCCTCTCCGTCCACGTTTTTGGCCGTTTTCGTGCTCTGGCGGGTGCTTTTGCCCCCTCCGCGCACGTTTTAGTGCCGTTTCCGTGCTCGGGCTGGTACTTTTGCCCCCTCCGCGCACGTTTTTGTGCCGTTTCCGTGCTCGGGCGGTGGCTGCGCGGCAGGTCTGGCGTTGAGCCGTCGCAGGTCCTATGAGAAACCGTCGCAGGTCTGCGTTTTTCGGCCGAACTGCGACGCAAATCGGCCATAAGAGGCAAAAACCGTCGCAGGTCAGAGTTTTTTTGCAGACCCGCGACGTTTTGCAATGCCACCTGCGACAGTTCGCAATGCCACCTGCGACAGTTCGCAATGCCACCTGCGACGGCTGAACCTACTGCGCCTCCAGCACGAAGACGGCGGAGGAGTAGATCTGCGGCAGGACGGGGTTGAAGCCGCCTTCGGCAAGAAAGGAACCGGAGAACACCTTGCCGCTGCCCCACCAGCAGCTGCGGTCTACGTTCTGCTCCATGACCTTGTAGCTGCGGGAAGGATCCAGGCCGATGAGGCGGAAGGCTTTGCTACCAACTGTACGGGGCTCAAACTCAAGGCAATAGGTGAACACAACGGCGCGCGACTTGTCCTCAGAGACATACATTACGCCGTAGTAACTGCCGTCGTAGGGCGACGCCAGGCGGTAGGCGTCTCCTGCAAACACAAGGTCACGGTACTTCTTGTATGACGTGATGCAGCGGTCGGCAAGGGCGCGGTCTTCGGGGGAGAAGTACTTAGGCTGGAGCTCCATGCCAAGGCGACCGGAGCATGCCATGTCAAAGCGGAACTTCAGTGGCGTCACGTTGGATGTCTGGTGGTTGGGCACCGTAGATACGTGGGAGGCCATTACGCAAGCCGGGTAGATGAGGTTCATGGAGTACTGGATGAAGGCGCGGGTGCGGGCGTCGGTATTGTCGGAGGTCCAGACCTCGTTGCAGTAGCGGAGCGCTCCGTAGTCTACGCGGCCACCGCCGGAGGAGCAGCACTGCACGATGACGCGGGGGTATTTCTCCCTAATTCGGCGCATGACATTGTACAGTCCCTCAACATATTCCACATAGAAGCGGTCCTGCTGCGTGCCAAGATAAGGGCTGCCGAAGCTCTGGATAACCCTGTTGCAGTCCCATTTTATGTAGTCGATACCGGGAGCAAGCTGCATGGTGCGGTCAAATATGCCGAACACGAAGTCTTCCACTGCGGGGTTGGAAAGGTCCAGCACCCACTGGTTTCGGCCCTGATAGATTTCACGGCCGGGGCTCTGGACAACCCATTCCGGGTGCTCGTGGGCAAGGTTGGAGGCCGGATTCACCATTTCAGGCTCTATCCATATGCCGAATTTAAGCCCTTTGGAATGAGCGTAAGAAGCCAAGTACTCAATTCCTTCCGGAAGCTTTGAGGTGTTCACCTCCCAGTCTCCCAGCCCGGCGTTGTCTCCGTTGCGCGGGAAGTCGTTGCCGAACCAGCCGTCGTCAAGCACAAACATCTCAAGGCCCATTGAGGCGGCATCGTCTATCATGCCAAGAAGGACGGGAGTGGTGAAGTTGAAATACGCTCCCTCCCAGCTGTTCAAAAGGGTGGGATTCACTGCGCCGCCACCATAAACGCAGTACTTGCGAGCCCAGCGGTGAAGGTTGCGGGAAGCGCCGCCGGCACCTTCGGCAGAGTAGGTGTAAACCATTCCGGGCGTCACAAATGTGGCCCCGGCCTCAAGCGGATATGCCGAAGCATAAGGGCTAATGCCGGTAATGATGTTCAGCCTGTGGGCGTCGTCTTTTTCAAAGCTCATGCGGAAATTGCCGCTCCACTCAAGGGCGCCGGCAATGACTTCGCCGTCGTTTTCCCGGAGCTCCTTAGTGCCCAGCGACAGAAGGAAGGATGGGTTGTTCCCCTGCGTAGCCTGCACTCCGCGGCGGGACTCGATAACCTTGGTGTCGTGGCCAAGGACCTCGCTTTCCATGAGCATTTCCTTTGCCCACGCCCCGTAAAAGTGCGTGAGAAGGTATTCAGGGGCATCCACGTAAAGTGAGGCCGAAGCATAGTTAAGAAGTTCCACGGCCTTTTTGCCGCCGTTCAGAATCTCCGAGTGCATCTCTATCACGTCTTCCTTCACATAGGCGTCGTAAAGGAGCTTCACCTCAAGCCCCGTCACATAGTCCTTGAGGCCGATCTCCGTCCTCTCAAAACCATCCTGGGCCGATTTTTTCACTCCCGTGAAATACAGCTCCGTGTTATGCGAGCCGTCCGGGTATTTGACGTGCAGCGCGGGCTCCGATATAAACCTGCCTCCCGTTGCCGGATAAGTGAGGGACCGGCAGCCGTTGTAGTCTTCCGAGCTTCCGTCCAGTTGCAGCCATGCACCAGGATCCTCTATCTTTGCCCCATAGTGAAGTGTCTGGAGTTCGCCTTTTTCCGTAACCAGAAGGTTAAGGGAGGTGGAAGCGGTTTCCACGGAAATAATCTCTCTTTCCACTGCCGGAACGGCTACGGTTTCATGGGTGAATTTAGGCTTTTTCCTGGCCTCTGAGGGCATGGCAACTAGCAGTACGGCTACTGCAAGAAGTAGTGTTTTTTTCATAGTGGCTTACAAAATTTCACTGCAAGATAGCATTTAAATCCCGGATTATGAAAAATTGTTTAAAAAGTATCAAAATTTCACTATCTTTGTACATATAACTGCATAAGAAATGTCAAACGTACTCCGGGAAGTAACTCCAATCACAGACCGTGACTGCTTTTATATTGTGGAACGCCATAAAACCGAGTTCCAGTACCCCATTCACAGCCATAACGTTTACGAGCTCAATTTCATAGAAAACGGCAGGGGAGTAAAGCGCATTGTTGGGGACAGCATAGAGGAAATAGGAGACCTTGAGCTCACCCTTGTCACCGGTGACGGCCTGGAGCACGTTTGGGAGCAGGGCAGTTGCACTTCGGCCGATATCCGGGAAATCACCATCCAGTTTTCCCCGGACCTCCTGGACTCCAGGCTCCTTGGCCGAAACCAGTTCCTGTCCATAAAAAAGATGTTCGAAAACGCCCGCCACGGCGTGGCTTTTTCCCTCAGCGCCATTGCCAAAGTGTACACTTACCTGGACACAATATCGTCTCTGGAAGACAGCTTCGACCAATTCCTGAACATGCTCAAGATCCTCTATGAACTCTCCCAGGACAAAGGCGCACGGATCCTTGCCTCCACTTCTTTCGCCAACATCACCGGAGAAAGCGAAAGCCGCCGTGTGCGCAAGGTAAAGGATTACATATCAGAACATTACGCAGAGGAACTTAGGCTCGACGACCTTGCTGCAATGGTGGGTATGGCGCCAAGCGCATTCAGCCGTTTTTTCAAGCAGCACACCACCCGCAACCTCCAGGATTACATCATAGACGTGCGGCTTGGAAGGGCCGCCCGAATGCTTGTTGACACCACCACCGGAATCAGTGAAATCTGCTATGCCTGCGGCTTCAACAACCTCTCCAATTTCAACCGCGCCTTCAAGAACCGGCGCGGCTATACGCCCCGCGATTTCAGGGCTCTTTTCACCAAAAACAGGGTGTTTGTATAGCCAATGTTAAAATAGTATCGGTTTTTGTTATTTATTCATTTGTCCGAAACAGGCCGTAACCATAACTTTGTACCTGTACAAAATTTATGTCGGCCAACATAATGAAAATAACGCTTAAAACCGTGGTGGGGGTTGCTATTGCCCTTGCCGCCATTTCTTGCAGCAAACCCCCTGAATTCGTTACCGTCAAAGACGGTCAGTTTATCCGTAACGGCAAGCCCTACACCTATGTGGGCACCAATTTCTGGTACGGCCCCATCCTGGCGTCGGATGGCCGTGGCGGTGACCTGGAGCGCCTCCAGAGGGAGCTTGACACCCTCAAGGCCCTTGGAATCACCAATCTCCGCACCCTTGTGGGCGGAGACGGCGCAGACGGCGTGTTCTCCCGCGTGGAGCCCACCCTCCAAACCGCTCCCGGAGTGTACAACGACACCCTCCTGGTGGGCCTGGACCGCTATCTTGTGGAACTCGGAAAGCGTGACATGCAGGCCGTCCTCTACATCAACAACTCCTGGGAATGGAGCGGCGGCTACGGTCAGTACCTTGAATGGGCAACCGGAGAAAAAACCCTCATCCCGCTCATAGACGGCTACTGGCCCTTCATGCAGCAGATGCGTAAGTTCCAAACCTCCAAGGAGTCTCAGGAGCTCTATTTCAATCATTTGCGCAACATCGTGGGCCGAACCAACTCCATCACCGGCAAGCCGTATAAGGAAGACCCCGCAATCTTTGCCTGGCAAATAGGCAACGAGCCCCGCTGCTTCTCCTCTGAAAAAGAGATCCAGGACGGTTTCATCGGTTGGATGACAGAGGCTGCCAAAATAGTCAAGGAACTTGACCCCAACCACCTCCTTTCCACCGGCAACGAAGGCCTCATGGGCTCCGAGGAAGACATGGAACTCCTTCGCAGGGTCAACACCATCCCCGACGTAGACTATATGACAATCCACATCTGGCCCTACAACTGGAGCTGGGTAAAGGCCGAATCCCTTGAGGAGGATATCCCCGCCGCAATAGAAAAGACCGCTGAATACCTCAGGGTGCATGCCGAACTCGCCAAGGAACTTGGCCTTCCCGTAGTCTGTGAGGAATTCGGCTTCCCCCGTGACGGCTTCAAGGCCGAAAAAAGCGCTACTACACGCGCACGCGATTCCTATTATGAGTACCTCTTCGGCCAGGTTGGAAAAACCCTTCAGGGCGCCAACTTCTGGGGCTGGAGCGGTTTTGCGGAGCCCCTTCACGAGCAATGGGTGAGCGGAGACCCTTACACCGGAGACCCCGCCCAGGAGGCCCAGGGGCTTAACGGCGTATATGTCACGGACAGCACCGTTGGCATCATCAAAAACGCAATAAACAATCTAAACCAATAATAATATTAACCTTTAACCAACTAAAGCATGAGACAAAAATTTGTGACCTTCATGCTGGCGCTCCTCGCCACCACGGCCCTGTTCGCACAGAACAAGGTTACTGGCACGGTTACCGACAACGTCGGCCCCGTCATCGGAGCATCTGTCATGGAGAAGGGCACCAATAACGGTGCCATCACAGACCTGGATGGTAACTACACCATCACCGTGCGCCCCGGCGCAACGCTGGTGTTCTCATCCATCGGTTATGCAACCCAGGAAATCCCCGTGGGTGACCAGAAGGTTATCAACGTGGTTCTTGGAGAAGATACCGAATTCCTGGACGAAGTCGTCGTCGTGGGTTACGGTACCATGAAAAGGAGTGACCTCTCCGGTGCTTCCGTTTCCATGAAGGAGGAAGACCTGAAGGGTTCCATCATCACCAACCTGGACCAGTCCCTGCAGGGCCGCGCCGCCGGTGTTACCGCAGTGCAGACTTCCGGTGCCCCTGGATCCTCATCATCAATCCGCGTCCGTGGCCAGGCCACCGTCAACGCCAACGCAGAACCTCTGTATGTCATTGACGGCGTCATCGTCCAGGGCGGCGGAAACTCCGGTTCAGACTTCGGCCTTGGAGATGCCCTTGGTAACGGCCGCGTCTCCACCATTTCCCCTCTGTCCACCATCAACCCCGCCGATATCGTGAGCATGGAAATCCTCAAGGATGCTTCCGCAACCGCCATCTACGGTGCCCAGGGTGCAAACGGTGTTGTCCTCATCACAACCAAGCATGGTAAGGCCGGAGACGCCAAGTTCTCCTACGACGGCATGTTTGCCGTGAGTCGCCAGACCAGCCGCATCAAGATGATGAATCTCCGTGAATTCGCCGAGTACTACAACGACATGGTCAATATCGGTGAGGTGGAGGCCAATCCCCTCTACACGGATCCTTCCATCCTTGGAAAGGGTACCAACTGGCAGGACGAAGTCTTCCGCACCGCTCTCCAGCATCAGCATCAGGTGAGCGCGCAGGGCGGCTCCGAGAAAGTCCAGTACTATGTTTCCGGTTCCTACATGAATCAGGAAGGTACTATCATCGGCTCCAACTTCGACCGTCTGAGCTTCCGTACCAATCTGGACGCCCAGCTCAAGGAGTGGTTCAAGCTTGGTGTGAACGCAACCTACGCCATCACCCACGATAAACTTAAACTGGCCGACGGTCAGGAAGGTGTCATCTTCTACTCCCTGGCATCCCTCCCCGACATCCCCGTTTACGACATTGACGGCAACTATTCCACCGTTGTTCGCGAAGGCTACTCCACCAAGAACCCTGTGGCCCTTGCAATGTACAATGAGAATACCCTGAAACGTCAGAAACTCACCGGTAACGTGTATGCCGAACTCACTCCTATCAAGCACTTCGCTTTCCGCAGTGAGGTTGGTTTTGACATCAGCTCTTCCCAGGCCGACACTTACAAGCCGAAGATCTCTCTGGGTACTTTCCAGCAGGGCAGCAACTCCATCAGCCAGCAGCGCAACTCCAGCGTGTACTGGTCTTTGAAGAACTACCTCACCTATTCCAACACGTTCGGCAAGCATAGCATTACCGCCATGATAGGTCAGGAAGCATGGGAGTCCCGTTGGGATTATCTCAGGGCCGCCAGCACGGACCTTCCTTCGGATGAGATCCACTCAATCGGCCTTGCTACCAGCAAGTCTCCTACCATCGGCGGCGGTTTCGGCTCAAGTTCCATGGCTTCATTCTTCACCCGTGAAACCTACAACTACGACAACCGCTACCTCCTCACCTACACCTTCCGCTACGACGGTTCTTCAAACTTCGGCCCCGATAACCGCTGGGCAGGTTTCCACTCCGTAGCAGGAAGCTGGCGTTTCACCAATGAGAAATTCTTCCCTTCATCGGCCAAGGATATCCTCAGTGACGGTAAGATCCGCTTGGGATGGGGCCAGACCGGTAATGCCAACATCGGCTCCGGCGCATGGGAATCCGGCATGAGCAAGATGCCTTCCGCTCTTGGTGACAGCCAGCGCCCTTCCAATATTTCCAATACCGGTATCCACTGGGAGAAACAGGAACAGTTTAACGTGGGTCTTGACCTCAACTTCTTCAAGAACCGCCTGAACCTCATCATCGACCTCTACCAGAAGGTGTCCTCCGACATGCTAATGTCCATGACCCTTCCTTCCTATATGGGTACTCAGGGTAACGGCTCTTCGGCTCTTGCCGCTCCTAAGGGTAACTACGGTACCATCCGCAACCGCGGTCTGGAAATCACCCTGGACACTCACCCCATTGACAAGAAGAACTTCAGCTGGGATTCCAACTTCCAGATTTCCTTCAACCAGAACAAGCTCCTTGCCCTTGACGGCAGTGCAAACGCGCAGCTTGTAGGTTACGGCCAGTGGAGCGACATCGTATCCGTCACCGAAATCGGCGAGTCCCTCTACAACTTCTACGGTTACAAGGTAGTGGGAGTTTACAAGGACTTCGAAGACATCCAGAATTCACCTAAGGCCGAGAAATATCCTTCTGACGGCGTGTTCAACCGCAACACCACCGTATGGCCCGGTGACCTCAAGTTCGCCGATGTCAACAATGACGGCAAGATCAACGAGCTCGACCGTACCAATATCGGTTCCCCGCTTCCCATCTTCACCTTCGGCTGGACCAACACCTTCCGTTACAAGAATGTGGACCTCTCCATCTTCCTCAACGGTTCCGTTGGCAACAAGGTTCTCAACTACAACCTCATGGGTCAGGGTTGGAACGGTCTTGTCCACATGAACAGCGTCTGGACAAACCAGCACGTTTCCATTGCCGACCGCGCCCGTCTTGAGGTCATAGACCCTGACAAGCCTTATACCGCTGGTGAAACCTGGCAGTGGGATGTCGAAAACGTCCGCGTGTCCAACCCCGACACCAAGACTCCCCGTCCCACCATCGCCGACCCTAACGACAACGACCGCCTCTCCGACCGTTACGTCGAAGACGGCTCCTATCTCCGCGTGAAGAACATCACCCTTGGTTACACCTTCCCCAAGAAGGTCCTTGAGAGAGCCAAGATTGAGAACATCCGCCTGTACATGAACATCCAGAATGTGTACACCTTCACCAAGTACCAGGGCTACGACCCTGAGGTGGGTGCATCCACTCAGGATTCCTCCGGTCTTACCTTCGGCGTGGATAACGGCCGTTATCCTTCCCCGATGACCTGTTCCTTCGGTGTCAACATTACTTTCTAAAATGGAGGACAGCAAGATGAAAAACACAATTAAATATATTATTGCAGTTTCAGCCGTAGTGGCCGTAACCGCTTCCTGCTCCAAATTCCTGAACCGTCCTGCAGAGGACCGTTACACAACGGCCAACTACTACCAGAACGACATGCAGGTGGAGCAGTCCGTGAACTACCTCTACAATTCACCTTGGTACGACGTCATCCGTTTCTACATTTACGGTTCAGAGACCATGTGCGGAAATGTCTATCAGGGTAACAACGCCTATTCCACCCTTACCGTCAACGGCACGGACCAGGACCTCAAGAACATGTCCTACTCCCTGTGGGCCGTCAACGCGCAGTGCAATACCGTCATAAACAATATCCGTAATGCCAATACCACGGCTTCAGAAGCCACCAAGAACAAGGCTATCGGCGAAGCCCTGGCATGGAAAGCCATGGCATACTTCCTCCTTGTCCGCACATTCGGCGACGTTCCCATCATCCACGACAACACCCAGGTGATCAAGGACGCAGCCTACAATGAGCAGACGAAGGTGAAGAAGGCCGATGTCTACGAGTACATTGTCATGACTCTGGAAAAAGCCATCGAGCTTCTTCCCGCAGATCCCAATATCGGCAAGTACAACCGTATTGACAAGTATGCCGCCATGGGCCTTCTGGCAAAGGTTTACCTCACAAAGGCCGGCGTAAACGGCTCCATCACCTCTGAAGAGGCTCTCGCAGACCTTGCCAAGGCCAAGACTTACGCAAAGGATGTCATTGACAATTCCGGCCGCCGCCTCACTCCCAATTATGAGGATGTCTTCCGCATGGAACCCACCATTTTCCAGCAGACCGGTGAAAACCTCTTCTCATGGCAGTGGGTTTCCGGTACCGGTATCTGGACCGCCCAGAACTCCATCCAGTCAGACGTCAGCATGGCGGGTATCGACGAGTTCGGTAACACCTGGGGAGACTGGAAAGGCCCCAGCGTGAACCTCATGGACCTCTTCGGCGTATCCGCAGACGTTGAACCTACGCTCCGCGTAGACACTGATGACCGCCGTCACGGCACCATCATGATGTTCGGAGACAAGTATCCCCAGTATTGGAGGGACAAGGGCGGCCTTGACATGTACCGTTTCTATTTTGATCCGGATTACTATCCCACCAACCTGGAGTCCAACGGCTCCAACCACGAGTGGTGCTGCCAGACCGGTGGTATGTATGCCAAGCACCTGTATGGCTGCGGCTCAGACCATGTGGCCGCCCTGGGCATCAATGCCGACCGCATGTGCTACCAGCTTCCCACCCATATCCTCAGGCTTTCCGACATCTACCTGGTATATGCCGAGTCTTGCCTTCTCACAGGCGACAACGCCGGTGCGCTTGAGTATGTGAACAAAGTGCGCGCACGCGCACATGCTGCAGCCCTTTCCACCGTTACCATCAACGACATCTGGAAAGAGCGCCGTCTTGAGCTTGCCCTTGAAGGCGACAACTGGTACGACTACGTACGCCGTTCCTACTATGACGTAGATGGCTGCATCGCAGAACTCAAGGCCCAGCGCCGTTCCCACTGGGATGGCATCAGCGGCGTGTACAAGGATTATGTAGTTGGTGATGACGGCTCTTATGCCGGCCCCGGTGCCCACACCTGGGATCAGTCCAAGATTTCATACAACGCTTCCGACGAACTCAAGGACGTAAAGCCCGAAATGTTCACCATTCCATTCCCCACAGAAGACGTGGTAATGAATCCTAACGTAGGATCCGACGCCGAGCCTGTTTCCGTGGATGTTCGCGCAACTTATTCCTATGACTTTTAATTCCTGAATCCATGAAAGCTATAAATAAATATTTTGGTATTGTCATGGGTCTGGCCGTGCTGGCATCATCTTGCAAGAAGGTGGATTATCCGGACAGGTTCCAACCTACTTCCGGCATTCCTTCCGTGACTTATGTTCGCTACGCCGACAGGGACCTCATCATTGACCAGGCCGCTATGGAGGAGACCATCTGCATCGTGGGTGACAATCTCACCAGCGTTCATGACCTTTACTTCAACGACCAGCCGGCAGTGCTTAACACCAGTTACATCACTGCCCACACAATGGTGGTTTCCGTCCCCAAGACTCTCCCTACAGTTACCGATGACAAGATTCATCTCGTTACCCGTGACAGCTCCGTAGTCCTCTACGACTTCAAGGTGCTGCCTCCGGTTCCCAAGATTACCGCCCTGTCCAACGAATGGGCGCCTGTGGGTGAAACCGTTACCGTGAAGGGCTCCTACCTGTTTGCTCCTCTCACAGTCCAGTTCCCCGGCGCAGATCCTGTTGACGTGACATCTTCTACAGGCGATTCCTTCAACGTTGTAGTCCCTGCCGGCGCACAGCCCGGAAAGATCAAGGTTACAACCGCTTCCGGAACTGCCCAGTCGGTGTTCATGTACAAGGATTCCCGCGGAATGCTGTTCGACTTCGACGGCCTCACCGGCCTTGACAACCACGGTTGGAACGGCCACAGCAGCAAGGACGACGACGGAAACGGTATCAGCGGCCGCTACTTCCAGTTTGGTGACGGTACTGCTGTGCTTGACGGTTCCTGGGAAGAAGCCAACTTCTCCCTTGTTTACTGGCCTGGCACCTGGAATACCCCCGAAGACTATGCCGATGCACCGCGTCTTATAGATATCGCCGATTTCTCCGGCTGGCAGAACAAGGGCCTCAAGTTTGAGATGTGTGTCCCTTCGGCAAATCCCTGGAACAACACTCCCATGCAGATAGTGTTTGGCGGTGTAGACCTTATCACATTCGGAAATGCCGGTATCCAGGATATCTACGGAAATACCGTTGCAGGTCAGAACAACACATACATGAACGGTGAAGCCGCTCCCCGCGCATTCTATATGCCTTGGGAGGAAACCGGTACTTTTGATACTGCCGACAAATGGATTACCGTTACAATTCCTCTCACGGAAGTGAACAAGGGTTGGTCCGGTACCCCTGCCACCCAGGAGGTTACAGAAGCCAGCTTCTCCAGCATCTGGTTCTTCATCTGCAATGGCGGAATGAGTTTCCCCGAGGCTTCCTGCACACCTATCATCAGGATTGACAACGTCCGTGTTGTACCAATCAAATAATCAGAAGCGCATATGAAAAAGATATTTAGATTTTCTGTCATCGTCTCTCTCTGCGCTGCACTGGTCTCTCTGGCCGGTTGCCAGAAGGAGATGGATGTGGACCCCATGGGAGAGAACTTCTCTTTCAACGGTTTGGCCCCTAATCCGGTCATGCGCGGCGGCGTGCTGCGTATTTACGGACGCAGCCTCGATCAGGTCAGCGAAGTCCGCTTTGCGGGTGATGTGACTGTCACTGAGTTCAAGAAAGTCTCCACGGGTGCCAAGCTTGACACCCTGGAGCTGGTTGTTCCCATGGAGGGCCCTGAGGTTGGCAAGGTGACCATCGTAGCCAAAGACGGCCGCGAGATCACTTCTCTGTCCAATCTTGAATTCACTGAGCCCATCGAGGTTTCCTCTTTCTCTCCCACAACCGCATTGTCCGGAGACGTAATCACCATCAAGGGTGAGTACCTCAACGTGGTGAAGGAAATCATCTTCAGCGGTGAGGACGCGGTTTCCGTAGCGTTTGAGAGTCAGTCCCGTCATGAACTCAAGGTAAAGCTTCCGGCCAACGCCATCAGCGGTCCCGTGATCCTTTCCGACGTCAACGAGATTGAGGACCAGAACACAATCCCGAATCATATCTACACTCCCTCGGAGCTTACCGTAGGAGATCCTACCGTTACCAAGGCTGCAAAGACAACCTACAAGAGCGGTGATGTGATTACGGTTACCGGCGATCACCTTGACATGATCAAGAATGTGGCCCTTCCTCAGGTTGCCGATGTTGAATACACCGTTTCCGAGGACACCAAGTCCATCACCTTCAACCTTCCTCCCAAGGCTGCGGACGGCAACATCACCCTCACTTCCTATGCAGGCAAGGACTTCGATGCAGGTGAGATTGTTACCGTGAGCGTAACCGAGCTTTCGGTCAAGTCACTTGCCGAAGACGCCCGCTACAAGGCAGGCTGCGAGGTTGAGATCGCCGGTAAGGACCTTGACCTTGTGACCAAGGTTGAATTCACCAACGCCGAGGCTTCATGGTACCTCAAGGACGGCAAGATCTTCGCCACCCAGCCCGCTGCGGCCAAGGACGGTGCCATCACCGTAACCCTTGAATCCGGCAAGCAGGCCTATAGCGAGGATATCGAAGTGGTGAAACCCGTTGCAACCGGCATTGACAAGACCGAGGCTGTCGCAGGCGTGGATACGATTGTTGTGAGCGGTACAGACCTTGACCTTGTGACCAGCGCCAAGATTGGAAACAAGGAGCAGTCTTTTATCGACTGCGAATTCGAGTTCGGCAAGGACGAGAATGATGCATTGGTAGTAAGGGTAGCCATCCCTGAGCAGGCTTACAGCGGTCCCATCACCCTTACCGCCGACAGTGGTTATGAGACTGTTACCGACAATATCACGGTAACCTATGATCTTGCCGTTGCCATCAAGTTCGACTCTCCTTCATTCGGCCTTGGCCAGAATATCTCCATTACCGGTAAGAACCTTCTCCAGATAGAGCAGATATTCGTGAAGAGCAAGAAGGTGACTTCCTACGCTGTCCGCACAGATACAGCCATGTCGTTTGGTATACCTGAGGGCCTTGGCCCCGGCGTATATCGTCTTGCTATTGTCCTTATTGACGGTACAGAGCTTACTTGGCCCGTTCCCTTTGCCATCACCGCTCCGTTCACGGAGACATTCATATGGCAGGGCAGCCAGATCATCAATGGCTGGGCAGGCGTGACATTCGGTGACGACCGCTTTATCTGGGAAACCCTTGGCGCCAAGGTAGGTGACCAGGTCCGTATCTACTACACCGCTCCCGAAGAAGGATGGTGGGATCTGCAACTTGTGAACGGCCACTGGGGTAACCTCTCCCTGAATGAACTTGGTGGCGGTAACGAAATTAAGCAGGATGCCGGATTCCCCGGCGGAGCCCAGTCCTTCTCCTTCGAAATCACCGAAGAAGTCCTTGCTTCACTCACTGAAGATGTGGGCTGGGGCGGCGCCTTCATCATCAATGGTGATGGTAATGTGGAAATCACCGGCATCTCCCTCATCCAGTTCGGCGCTGCTGAAAAGCGCGACGTTATCTGGGAAGGTTCCTCCACGGTTACCTGGGACGGCGGAGCAGTGACAGCCCTCTCATGGGGTGGTTATGACTGGTCCACCGTACAGCCCGGAACCAAGCTTTCCGCCGTGTACACCATCGACGACGCCGCCGGCTGCATCCGCTTCGGTAACGGCTCCTGGGCCTCCATGCCCAGCCTGGCCGGTCTTGCCCCGGACGGCAACCTGCCTCTGCAGGAAGGCGGCTACTCATTCGAACTTACAGCAGAAGACCTGGCTGAACTTGTGAACAATGGTGGTCTGGTGGTTTGCGGAACCGGTTTCACCATCACTGAAATAGCCCTTGTCACCGTTGAGTCTGCCGGCCCTCAGGAGACTCTTATATGGGAAGACACTTCAACGGTCACCTGGGACGGCGGAGCAGTGACAGCCCTCTCCTGGGGCGGCTATGACTGGTCCACCGTTGAGGCTGGAACCATCCTCTGCGCCCACTACACCATCGATGATCCCGAAGGCTGCATCCGCTTCGGTAACGGCAGCTGGGCAGCAATTCCCAGCACGGCCGGTCTTGCTCCGGACGGCAACCTCCCGCTTCAGGACGGCGGCCACGAGATAGAACTCACCCAGGCCGATATCGATGAACTTACGGCAAACGGCGGCCTTGTGGTCTGTGGCACCGGCTACACCATCACGGGCATCGGCCTTAAGAAGTAATGCTCTTTTAATCCGGAGGGGGCCGAACCCTCCCTCCGGGTTCCAATAAACTGACTCTATGAAACGTTATCTTATATCGGCTTTGGCCATTTTGGTGGGTCTGGCAGTATCCTGTACCAAACCTGGTACATCCGGGGAAGGCATCCCAGAGGTCCCGAAGAGTATCTCTTTTGATCCTGCAGAGGTTGTATTCCCTGTAGCTGGAGGCAGCGTATCTCTGATCATATACGCCCCGGAACGCCCTGTGTTGGAGGATTGTCCCGCCTGGGTGACGTTCAAGGAGGGCACGTATGACAAGACTAAATATAAGATGACGGCAACCCTTTCGGCAAATAGCAATTATTCCTGTGAGCCGGAAATGGGAACCATTGTATTCTCTGCCGGAAGCCTTTCAGGGAGCTTGAAAGTGTCTCAGGATGCCGGAGGAGATCCTGTCGAACCCGTAGACCCTGAGGATCCCATTATCCCCGCCGATGAATATGACGCGGCTCTGACCAATCCCAATGCATCTGCTGAGGCAAAGAACGTGTATGAATTCCTCCTTTCCATAGCCGGGGAGAAGATGCTGAGTGGCGTCCAGTCCGGCGGTACGGCAAACAACAACGACCGCGTGAACCAGCTTTTCCAGATGACCGGAAAGCACCCGGCCTTGGCAGGTTATGACTACATCTTCCTCCAGTATTCTCCCACTCCACAGGGATGGAACTGGGTGGTGAACTATTCGGATATATCGGCCCAGAAGGAGCAGTGGAAAAACAATGGCCTTGTGTCCATGATGTGGCACTGGAACGTCCCTTCCACCAAGGCCGACTGGGAAAAAGGCAAGAACGGAGACTTCTCCGGCTATAACTTCTATTCCGACAAGACCTCCTTCAGCATCCAGAATGCCATTACCTCCGGCACCTGGGAGAACGAATTCATCCTGAAGGACATAGAGAAGGTGGCGGGATACCTCAAGCTTCTCCAGGATGAGGGAATCCCGGTAATATGGCGTCCGCTTCACGAAGCCGCCGGAAACTACAACCTCTACGGAAAAACCAACAACGCCTGGTTCTGGTGGGGCCGTGGCGGGGCCGCTGCCTGCAAGCAGCTCTGGAAACTCCTCCGTGACAAACTGGAAGGGGAGTACGGCCTTGACAACCTCATCTGGGTATGGACGCTGGATGCCACCCAGGGCGCAGAGAACGAGTGGGGCTCCTGGTACCCCGGCAACGACCTCGTAGACATAGTTGGCGTGGACATTTATGCCGACGACACCGACGCTAAGTCACGCCAGTACAAGGCTGCGGCTGCACTTTCGGCCGGCCATAAAATGGTGACTGTGAGCGAGTGCGGAAACATCCCGGACCCTTCAAAGTGCCTTGCGGGCGGCCAGAAATGGAGCTGGTTCATGGCGTGGGACCTTGAATCATATTCCCTGAATACAACATCTTACTGGAAAACGCTGATGAGTTCGCAGAATGTTCTCACCCGCGAGGAAATGCCTTCACTGAAATAGATTAATTATGAAATACCATTCCAAACTCTTTACCCTCTTCCTCGTTTCCGTAGCCTGCTGCTGCCAGAAGCCCGCAGGTGAGGATAAGGACTCCACTAAAACTGAAGCCCCTACGGCCATCACGGTATCTCCGGAATCTATATCGGCCGCAGCAGAAGGCTCCGAGTATCAACTTACCGTCAATTCCCCGGTGCGTCCTAAACTCTCAGGTCTCCCGGACTGGATCACTATGAAAGACGGGGTTTTCAATAACTACAAGATAACCTTCACTCTTTCGGTGAAGGCCAATCCCACGTACTCCAGCCGAACGGCTACCCTTACCGTTTCAGCAACGGGAATGGCCGATAAATCCGTGGCGGTCAGCCAGGATGGACAGGAAGAACCCGTAGATCCCGGTACCGTGAGCAATGATGCCATTGCCCGCACTATGGAACTTGGTCTTGGCTGGAATATGGGAAACCACTTCGACGCATACGCAAACGGTGTGGCAAATGAGACCGCCTGGCAGGGAAAATCGGCAACACAGGCCACTTTCAACGGTGTGAAGGCGGCTGGTTTCACCAGCGTCCGCATCCCCGTTACCTGGATGGGACATATTGGAGATGCTCCGGATTACGTTCTTGATGAAAAATGGCTCAACCGCGTATATGAGGTGGTGGGCTATGCAGAAAACGCCGGCCTCAAGGTAATCCTTAACACCCATCACGACGAAGACCACGGTGAGGGTGACGGAAATCATTGGCAGGACCTGAGGGGAGCAGTGAACAGCGACGCAATCAACACTCAGGTGAAGGCGGAGATTGCAGCCGTATGGGGCCAGATAGCCGCTAAGTTCAAGGAGAAGGGAGATTTCCTTATGCTTGAATCCTTCAATGAACTCATCTATGGCAACGAATGGTCTTCTTCTTCCAACACAGAGAAGAAGTGCGCGGTTATCAATGAATGGAATCAGGTATTTGTAGATGCCGTCCGTGCAACCGGAGGCAACAACGCCACCCGCTGGCTGGGCGTTCCCGGATATGCCGCAAGCCCCAATTATCTGAAGTATCTCACGGTTCCTAATGACCCCGCAGGAAAGATTATGCTGGCATTCCATTGCTATGATCCCTATGACTATACCATCGGGGACAAGCAACTCCCTGACTGGGGCCATACCGGAACCTCATACAAGAACGGAGAGAATGAGATAAGGGCTCTGTTCTCCGATATATTCAATACGTATATTGCAAAGAACGTCCCCGTATATATGGGTGAGTTCGGCTGCTCTATGCGTAACAAGAACGACGCAAAGGCCTGGGCATATTTCTGCTACTATCTGGAATATGTGGTAAAGGCTGCCAAAACCTACGGCTTCGCTCCATTCCTGTGGGATAACGGAGCCAATGGTTATGGCAAGGAACAACACGGCTACATAGATCACGGAAACGGTAAGGTTACGGATAACGGAACGGACCCTGTGAAGGCTATGGTCAGGGCCTGGAACACTTCCACCAGCTCCTACACCCTTGATTCCGTTTACAACAGCGCACCCACTTTCTGATGCCGTTTTTGTTAATTAATTGATTTATAGTTAAATACAACATTTACTCCAGGCAAAAAGGATAGGAGTAAAATACGTAAGTTATTGATAATAAAATGATTAGGAAAAACGCTTACCTCTCCCTTCTTGCGGTGGCCATGTGCGTTGGCTGCGGTCCCCGTGACAAAAAGCCTATGGAAACGCCAAAAGATGAGCTTGTGCACAGGCTTTTCACCTATGCCGAAGAAGGCAAGATTGCCTACGGCCACCAGGACGACCTTTTCTACGGCCACAACTGGCTGGTAACGGACGCGGAGAATGATCCCCTGGAGCGCTCGGATGTCAAGGATGTTACCGGAAAGTATCCCGTTATCCTTGGCTGTGACCTTGGCGGCATTGAGCTGGGGGCCGACGAGAACCTTGACGGTGTGCCCTTCGACCTTATGCGCCGTGCGGCTCAAAAACAGGTGGAGCGCGGCGGCATAGTCACTTTCTCATGGCATCCGCGCAATCCCCTTACCGGCGGCGACGCCTGGGATGTGAGCTCCGACCAGGTGGTGAAATCCATCCTGAAGGGAGGGGAAAAGGAGCGTGAATTCCGCACCTGGCTGTCCCGTGTGGCCGATTTCCTGGAATCCATCGGCCCGGATGTCCCCGTCGTTTTCCGCCCCTGGCATGAGAATATAGGCAGCTGGTTCTGGTGGGGAGGCAAGCTTTGCTCCGCTCAGGAGTACCAGGAGCTTTACCGCCACACCTGGCTGTACCTTACCAAAGACCGCGGCCTTACAAACATCCTCTGGTGCTATTCCCCCAACGGAGACATAAAGCCGGAGGAATACATGAGCCGCTATCCCGGAGACGAGTTTGTGGATATCCTTGGCGTGGATTCCTATGAATATGTGGGAAATGGCACCGTGGCCGATGCCAGCGCCCGTTTCAAGGGCGAACTCCGCCGCATACTTACATTCCTTACGGCCCTTTCTTATGAGCACAACAAGCTCATGTGCCTCTCCGAAACCGGCTATGAAGGCATCAAGTACCCCACCTGGTGGACAGAGATCCTGGAGCCTGCCGTGAGGGAGTACCCCATCAGCTATCTCCTCACCTGGCGCAATGCCCACGACAAACCGGAGCATTTCTATGCCGCGTGGAAGGGCTTTGAGTATGAGGCCGACATGAAGGCCTTCAGTGAACTTGATAACATACTTTTTCTTGACTAATATAACCTAAATATGAATTATGAAAAGAGGCTTGATTGGCTTAGGAACAACCATCGGGCACTGATTGAAAAGAAAAATTCCCCCATTGAAGGAAACGGCGTCTACGAGCGCTGGGAAAATCCCATAATCACGGCCGATCACGCACCCCTTGAGTGGCGCTATGACCTTGACCCTGTGCGTAATCCGTACCTTATGGAGCGCATCGGCGTGCACGCAACGCTGAATTCCGGCGCCATAAAGTGGAACGGGAAGTACGTCCTTGTAGTTCGCGTGGAAGGCAATGACCGCAAGAGTTTCTTCGCTGTGGCCGAAAGCCCCAACGGAGTTGACAACTTCAAGTTCTGGCCCCGCCCCATAACCATGCCTGAGTGGGGAGAACCCGCCACCAACGTATATGACATGCGTCTTACCGCCCATGAAGACGGCTGGATTTACGGCATCTTCTGCGTGGAGCGCAAGGACCATTCGGCCGAAGGGGACCTCTCTGCCGCAACAGCAGCGGCCGGTGTAGCCCGCACCAAGGACCTTGTGAACTGGGAAAGGCTTCCTGATATCCAGTCAACCAGCCAGCAGCGCAACGTGGTGCTTCATCCGGAATTCGTGAACGGCAAGTATGCCCTCTACACCCGCCCCCAGGACGGCTTCATTGACGCCGGCAGCGGCGGCGGCATCGGCTGGGCCCTTGTAGACACCATGGAAGGCGCCGTGATAAAGGAGGAGAAGATAATCAACCTCCGTCACTACCACACCATAAAGGAAGTGAAAAACGGAGAAGGCCCGCATCCCATCAAGACCCCTAAGGGCTGGCTGCACCTTGCCCACGGCGTACGCGGCTGCGCAAGCGGCCTGCGCTATGTCCTTTACATGTACATGACCGCCCTTGACGACCCTTCACGCGTTATTGCAGAGCCCGGCGGCTTCTTCATGGTACCTGAAGGCTGGGAGTACATCGGAGACGTTATGAACGTGCTGTTCAGTAACGGCTGGATTGCCGACCCCGACGGCCGTGTGTTCATCTACTACGCTTCCTCAGACACCCGCATGCACGTGGCAACATCAACTGTAGACCGCCTTGTGGACTACTGCATGAACACTCCCGCGGACGGTTTCCGCACCGGTCTTTCCGTTGAGGCCATCAACCGGCTCATTGACGCCAATGAAGGCCGTGGAGACAAGTAATTGAATATAAGTGAGTTAATTAAAAGAGGGTGCTTGTTTTTCGGCACCCTAAAATGCATAAAGAATTAACAATGAGTAATTTACGTCCACGCTGCGTGGCGGCGCTCCTCTTCCTGAGCGCGGCGTTGAATGCACAGACTCTGCAGCTGTCCCATCTTTTCACTGATCACGCCGTTTTGCAGCGTGAGACCACCACTCCTGTGTGGGGCTGGGGAGAAGCCGGCAAAACAGTAACCGTTAAAACCTCCTGGAACGGCAAAACCTTCAAGACCAAGGTGGCGCATGACGGCTCCTGGCGAGTGAATGTGACAACAGGGGAAGCAGGCTGCGGCTATACCATTACCGTAAAAAGCGGTAAAGAAAAGCTTGCCGTAAGTGACGTCTCCCTTGGCGAGGTCTGGATTTGCTCCGGCCAGTCCAACATGGAGATGCCCATTGGCGGCTTTGGTTTTCAGGAAGTTGAAGGCGCTACAGAAGCTATCCTGGAGGCTGCCGAAACCGCAAAACAGATCCGCGTGTTCGATATCAAGGCTCCAAAGTGCACGGAGCCGCAAAAGGATGTGGATGCAAAGTGGACTTACTCTACCGGAGACGTGGTGTCACGTACTTCGGCCGTGGGATATTTCTTTGCAAAAAGGCTGTCAAATAACCTTGGTATTCCGGTAGGTATCATAGTAAATGCCTGGGGCGGAAGCCGGATAGAGCCCTGGATGACGCGTGAAGCCATTAACCGTGCAGGACTTACCCAGAAGGAGCTTGACGAGCTCTACTCCGTCAAGGAACAGCCAGACCGCTGGCCGGAGACTCCGGAACTTATCTGGAACGGCCGTGTACTTCCCATTGTGGGTTATGCCGCAAAGGGCTTCCTGTGGTATCAGGGATGCTCCAACATGGGTCAGCCGGGCTGCTACGACAAACTTCAGGCATCCATGCTTCAGCTCTGGAGAGACTCCTGGGGCCGCGGCGACATGCCTTTCATCTACGTCCTTCTTGCGCCCTATGATCACGGCGATGCTTACGGCCGCTGGCGTCCCCACTTTGTTGAGGCCCAGATGAGGATGGCCTCAATGACATCAAACGCATGGTATGTGTGCACCGAAACCCTTGGCAACAAGGTTACAGTGCATCCTTCACAAAAAAAGGAGGTTGCCGACATGATGGAACTTACCGCCCTTCAGAACGTGTACGGCATCCCTACCGGCATTTCCATTGAACCGGCTCGCCTCAAAGAGTGGAACGTAGAGGAAGACGGCACCGTGAAGGTACGCCTTACCAATGTCTGGAGCAACCTCGGTTCCATTTCTTCCCGTGATGTGGTGGGCTTTGAACTTGCCGGAGAAGACCGTGAATTCCACCTTGCCAAGGCCGAAATAGACTGGGACGGGGAGACCATAATAGTGCGCTGCCCGGAGGTCGCAAAGCCCGTTGCCGTGCGCTACGGCTTCCGTAACTGGATGGGCGCAAACCTTGCGAAGAGCAGCGGCATCCCCGTTCCGCCATTCCGTTCAGATGACTGGGAATATTGATTATGAAAGTTAAGAAAAACGCCTGCCTTGCCCTGGTTCTTCTTGCCGTCATCTCCTGCGGCAAGAAGAACAGTTTCACAGTGCCATTTGACGGCTACAAGCTCCGTCTTGAAGTGGTGAGCCCTGAAATTATCCGCGTAAGCGCCGTTCCCGAAGGGGAGTTCAAGGACAGGGAAAGCCTTGTGGTGCTTCCGCAGGACGGCTGCACGGACTACAAGTTTGACGGTAGCACCCTCACAACTTCGGCCCTCAAAGTGTCTCTCAAAGACAGCACGATAAGCTTTTTCAAGGCCGACGGAACGCCAATCCTCGCAGGTGGCCGTACCGCCTTTGCCAAGGCCCCCGAAAGCGGGCTTTGGAGCACTACGGTAAGTTATGAAAGCGCCCGCGGAGAATCCTACTACGGCCTTGGACAGCACCAGGCCGGAGAACTGGACCACCGCGGTCTTCCGGAAGTACTTTACCAGTACAACACCAAGGTGAGCGTTCCCATGGTGGTCTCCAACAAAGGATACGGCATTCTCTTTGACGCCTATTCCCTAAGCCGATGGGGCACGGACCAGCCCTACAGGCAGCTTGGAGAGGTGTTCGGCCTGGACCTTAAAGGTACTTACCGCACTAAGGACGGAGCCGAACTTGTCCAAAAGGAAGACAGCCTCTACTATGAGAACGAGTGGGCTATAAAGAATCTCCCCGATGTTCCCCTTAACGGAGCTGCCGTAACCTATGAAGGCACAATCACTGCTCCGGAGAGCGGAGACTACCACTTCATACAGTATTATGCCGGCTTCCAAAGGACGGAAATAGGCGGAGAGGAAGTCATGAGCCGCCGCTGGCGTCCGGCCTGGAATCCAAACAGCTACAAGTTCACAGTCCATCTGGAAAAGGGCGTCCCCACGCCCGTCAAGATTGAGTGGGAACCGGACGGAGACGTGTCCTACATAGGCCTCAGGGCCCTTCCGGCAGGTGCCGTTGAAGACCGCCTTACCTTCTGGAGCGAGGCCGAACCTTTTGCCGACTACTACGTTATGGCAGGGGATTCCATGGACGATGTCATAAAGGCTTACCGCAGCCTCACCGGAAAGGCCTCCGTGATTCCCCAGTGGGCCCTTGGATTCTGGCAGAGCCGTGAGCGCTATTCCACTCAGGATGAGCTTGTGGAGGCTCTGAGGGAGCTCCGTCGCCGCCACATTCCCGTAGACAATATTGTCCAGGACTGGCAGTACTGGGAAGCCGACCAGTGGGGAAGTCATGAGTTTGACAGCACCCGCTATCCTGCCCCCGAGGCCATGCTTGACTCCGTACACGCAATGCACGGCCGTTTCATGATTTCCGTCTGGCCCAAGTTCTACACCAATACAGACCATTACAAAGAGCTTAAAGAGGCTGGCTATGCATATACCCATCCGGAAGCCGACAGCCTTCGTGACTGGCTTGGCCATCTTCAGTCTTTCTATGACGCCTACGCAGATGGAGGCCGAAAGATGTTCTGGAGGCAGATGGACGAGTCCCTGTACACCCGTTTCGGCCGAAAGATCGATGCCTGGTGGATGGACGCCTCCGAGCCCAACCTCAGGGACTGCCTGCCGCTGGACTACATGAAGTGGCTGCTTACGCCAAACGCCCTTGGCTCTGCCACCGAATATTTCAACGCCTATGCCCTTGTAAACGCCCAGGCCATCTATGAAGGCCAGCGCGGCGTAGACCCCGACAAACGCGTGTTCCTCCTTACCCGTAACGGCTTCTCCGGCCTTCAGCGCTATTCTACGGCCACTTGGAGCGGAGATATCGGCACCTCCTGGACCGACATGAGGATGCAGATGGCCGCGGGCCTTGGCTACTCCATGAGCGGCCTTCCGTTCTGGGGCATGGACATTGGCGGATTCTCCGTAATGAGCAAGTTCTACTCCAAGGCCGCCGAGGCCGAATGGCAGGAACTGCAGACCCGTTGGCACCAGTTTGGCGCCTTTGTACCGCTGTTCCGCGCTCACGGCCAGTGGCCCCGTAGAGAACTCTGGAATATCGCCCCGGAAGGCTCCGAGGCCTATGAGAGCATCCTTTACTACATGCGCCTTCGTTACAGGCTCATGCCTTACATTTATTCCCTCGCCGGTGCCGTGAACTATGACGGCTACACCATGATGAGGGGCCTTGCCATGGATTACCCTCATGATCCGGAAGTTTCATACCTAAGTGACCAGTGGTTCTTCGGCCCGGCACTCATGCCCTGCCCGGTGTATGAGTACAAGGCCCGCAGCCGCAGCGTATACTTCCCGGAGGGAACTTGGTACGACTTCTATACCGGTAAGATTCCCGGTCAAGCCGGGAATGACGGAAACACCGTCATTCCCGACCCCGATCGGGCATCTGTGGGCGGCCGAATTACCGTAGACGCCCCCTACAGCCGCATGCCGCTGTATGTGCGTGGCGGAAGCATAATCCCCGTGGGCCCGGAGATTGAGTGGACCGGCGAAAAACGCCCGGACAACCTTCTCATTGTGGTTTACGCCGGGGCCGATGCCTCCTTCACCCTCTATGAGGACGACGGCCTTACCTACGGCTATGAGAGGGGAGAGTGCTCCAAGATTGCCTTTGACTGGAATGATGGGGAAAGGAAACTCACCATCAGGAAGCGCGATGGCGGTTTCCCCGGAATGGTCCGTGACCGCAGGTTCAGGATAGCGGTGTGCTCGGAGTCCCATCCTTTTGCTTGGGATCCGGATGCCGAAGGCGTGGCCTCCGTGGAGTACGATGGAACTAAGGATGTGGAAATAAAGCTTTGACTATATTAAAACCTGTTATATGAAAAGATTGTTGATTGTGTTGAGCGCAGCTCTTTGCGTTGTAGCCTGCGGCTCTCCCAAGGCCCAGAGGGCAATTCCTCAGGACAAAGCCGTAGAGGCAAAGGTAGAGAAAGTCCTTGCCGGAATGAGCCTTGAAGAAAAGGCCGGCCAGCTTGTGCAGCTTAACATCTCCGTCCTTGAGGACGAAACCCGCGAGGCCCTTGACCCCGCCAAACTTGACAAGATCATAGGTGAATACAAGGTGGGCTCCATTCTCAATGTGATGCATGACAGGGCTCACTCCAGGGCCGAAACCGCAGAGATGGTGCGTCAGATCCAGGAAAAATCCATGGAGGCAATAGGCATCCCCTGCATCTACGGCCTTGATATGATACACGGCGCATCCTATCTTACGGAAGGCTCCCTGTATCCCCAGGAGATTAACCTTGGCGCAACTTTCAACCGTGAGTTTGCCCGTCAGATGGGCCATGCCATGGCTTATGAGACCCGTGCGGCGGGTGTTCCGTGGGTGTTCTCCCCGGTAATGGACCTTGGCCGCGATCCCCGCTGGCCCCGCATTTGGGAAAGCTTCGGCGAGGATCCTTACCTCCAGGCCGAAATGGCCCGAGAGGAGACTCTTGCCCTTCAGGGCGAAGACCCCAATCACATTGACCTTGAGCACGTTGCCGTTTCCATCAAGCATTTCATGGGCTACGGCGTTCCTGTAACCGGCAAGGACCGCACCCCTGCCATCATTGCCGAAAACGACCTCAGGGAGAAGTTCTTCGCTCCGTTCCTGGAGTGCTTCCGCGCAGGCGCCCTCACCGCCATGGTGAATTCGGCCTCTGTCAACGGCATCCCCACCCACGCCAACGCAGTGCTTCTGAGCGGCTGGGTGAAGGATGAGCTTGGATGGGACGGCTTGTTTGTAACGGACTGGGCCGACATTGACAACCTCTTCCAGCGCGACCACGTTGCCGCAGACAAGAAAGAGGCCGTGGCGATGGGCATCAACGCCGGCATAGACATGATCATGGACCCGTACAGCCCCGAGTGCTGCACCGCAATCATTGAGGCCGTAAATGAAGGGCTCATTTCTAAGGAGCGCCTTGACGACGCCGTTCGCCGCGTGCTTCGCCTGAAGGTACGCCTTGGACTGTTCAACAATCCGCTCTGGGAGCACGAGTATCCGGAGTTCGCTTCGGAGAGGTTCGCCCAGGAGTCTTACAGGGCGGCCCTGGAGTCCGAGGTCCTTCTCAAGAACGACGGCGTGCTGCCTCTTAAAGGCACCGAGCGCATCCTTGTATGCGGCCCCAACGCCAACTCCATGCGCACCCTCAACGGCGGCTGGAGCTACACCTGGCAGGGTTCGGCCGACGACTATGTGCCTCAGTACAACACCATCAAGGAAGCCCTTGAGAACAGGTTCCCCGGCAAGGTGACCTGGGTCCCCGGAGTAGTGTATGACGGCGCTGACTGGCAGAAGGACGTTGTGGCCAGCCTCCAGCAGGTGGTGAACGTAGGCCGCAGTTCAGACGTCATTGTGTGCTGCGTTGGTGAAAACACCTACTGCGAGACTCCCGGCAATATGGACGACCTCAATCTCAGCGCCAATCAGAAAGAGCTTGTGAAGGCTGCCGCCTCTACCGGTAAGCCCGTTATCCTGGTGCTTAACGAGGGCCGTCCCCGCCTCATCGGGGATATAGAACCCCTTGCTAAGGCCGTTGTGGACGTGATGCTGCCCTCCAACTTCGGCGGAGACGCCCTTGCGGCACTTCTTTCCGGCGACGAGAATTTCTCCGGAAAGCTCCCGTTCACATACTCCAAGCACATCAACGCCCTGCACACTTATGACTACAAGGTGTCAGAGCACCGTGAGACCATGGAAGGCTCCTACAACTACGACGCCGTCATGGATGTCCAGTGGCCTTTCGGCTTCGGCCTCAGCTATACTAAGTTCGAGTATGGCAATTTACGTTGTCATTCTGAGCGAAGCGAAGAATCTCATTTCACAGCATCAGACGTCCTGAAAGTCACTGTAGACGTGAAGAACGTTGGAGACCGCGCCGGCAAGGAGGCCGTGCTTCTTTACAGCTCGGACCTTGTGGCATCCCTCATCCCTGACGTGAAGCGTCTTCGCGGCTTCGAGAAAGTGGCCCTGGAGCCCGGTGAAACAAAGACCGTGGAGTTCCGGCTCCCGGCTTCGGCCCTTGCATTTGTTGGTACCGACGGCCGCTGGCGCCTTGAAAAAGGCGACTTCCGCATCTCCTGCGGCGGCCTTGGCGTAATGGTTAACTGCACAGAAACAAAAGTATGGGAAACACCCAACATTTAAGTGAATTCAAATCAATACTGCAGGAGAACATCCTGCAGTATTGGTTAAAACTCCGTGATCCGGAGGGAGGCTTCTATGGAGAGGTCTTCTCAAACGGTGATGTGATCAAGAATGCGCCCAGGGGCGTTATCCTTAATGCCCGTATAATCTGGGCGTTTGCTGCGGCCTACAGGGCTTTGGGCAATAAGGAATACCTGGATGCTGCGCTCTGGGCGAAGGAGTGGTTCCTGAAGAATTTCGTGGACCACGAAAACGGAGGGGTGTACTGGAGCGTGTCGGCATCCGGAGAGCCCCTTGAGAGCAAGAAACAGCTTTATTCCCAAGGGTTTGCAATCTACGGATTGTCGGAGCTTGTGCGTGCATGCGGCGACAAGGAGGCCCTGGAAGCGGCCATAGAGCTTTTCAGGGTATGTCAGCGGCATTTCGCAGACCGCCGGAATGGCGGATACACAGAGGCTCTGGCCCGGAATTTTTCGCCACTTGAGGACATGTCGCTTTCGGCCCATGACATCAACGCGGACAAAACTATGAACTCCCACCTTCACATCCTGGAGGCATTCGCAAACCTTTACAGGGTGTGGCCGGATCCTGAGCTCAGGGAGGCCGTGGTAAGCCTTCTAGACATTATATGTCGAAAGGTGATGGCCCCGGACGGGCATCTTCAGCTGTATTTCAAGAATGACTGGACGGTGATTCCCGGCGCGGTTTCCTATGGCCATGACATCGAGACCTCATGGCTTATGCTGGAATGTGCAGAAGCCATTGGGGATGAGAAGGTTATAGGTTTTGTAAAGCCTTATGCGCTGCGGCTTGGCATTGCCGGCAACGAAGGCCTCCTCCCGGACGGCTCAATGCGTTATGAGAAGTTCACGGACGGCACATTCGACGACTCCCGCCAGTGGTGGGTCCAGGCCGAAACCGTTGTGGGCAACCTCTGGCTGTGGAAGTACCACGGCGTGACTTCGGCCTACGATACTGCCATGCGCACCTGGGACTACATCCGTGAAAAGCTTGTGGACTTTGAAGGCGGCGAATGGTGGTGGGCCATCCTCCCGGACGGCTCAATTGACCGCGCCAACCCCAAGGCCGGCTTCTGGAAGTGCCCCTACCACAACTCCCGCATGTGCCTTGAGGCACTTAAAGTGCTGGAGTCACAGTAAGGGAGCCTTCTCCAAGGACTAGGACCTGCGCCAAGCCGCCAAATGTGGTGAGGGTGCAGGTTTTTCCGTCTGCGCTCTGCTCATTTTCGCTGCCGGCGGGGTCTCCGTTGCCGAAGCCTATTATGCGGCCGGGGCCATTGAGGGATACCTGTACGGCCACATTGCCGTCAGGGACGGTGCGGCCCTTGGCATCTTTGGCGGTGAGGGTATAAACCTGCAGGCGGCCGATTCTATCAGAGGTGACTTCTACGGTTGTGGCGGGGCCGGTGGGCTCAATGATGTCCGTTGCCACCTTTCGGCCTTTAATGCAGCCGGTAGCCTTGATCCGGCCTTTTGAGTAGGCGTTTTCCCATGTGAGATGGCCGTTACGGGGCATTTTCTTTCGGCCGAGGTTCTTTCCGTTAACGTTGAGCTGTACTTCGTCGCAGTTGGAATAAACCCAGATATCTTTGGTGGCGCCGCAGATGTGGATGGTGGGCTCGCCAGTCCACCATGACCTCAGGTACCAGGCTTCGTCTTTAGGGAAGCCGCAGTAGTCCAGTATGCCGAATTCTGAGAGCGTTGCGGGATACTTGAGCGGATTGGGCTCTCCGCGGTAGTCGAAGCCCGTCCAGAAGAACACGCCTCCGGTCCAGGGACGCTCTGCGTAGAATTTCCAGCCGCGCTCAATGACATTCTCCGGCTCTTCTGTGCGGTTGATGGCGGGCATCCTGCCATTTTCGGCCTTGTAGATGCTGCGCGTGCCGCAGCCGGTGGTTTCCTCGGAGCCGTAGATTATCCATTCGGGGTGGCGTGCGTGGCGGCCGTCAACGTCGTTTTGGATTATGTAGTTGTAGCCGTGGATGTCCAGGCCCTCAATGAGGGTGCCGCCGCCGGCGTTTGCAGCGGTTGTCCTTCTTGTGGGATCAAGGCTCCTGACATACTCCTGCATTTCCTTCACTATCTTTATGCCCCTTACATCGTTTTCCAGGCCCCATTCTTCGTTGCCTACGCTCCAGAGAATGACGCATGGGTGGGACCGGCCTTCCATGACCATGTTTTCAAGGAGGCGGCGGTGGTGAGCGTTCACGCCCATGAGGCGGTTTTCGTCTATGAGGAGGATGCCCTCGCGGTCGCAGATGTCAAGAAGGGCGGGTGAGGCCGGGTTGTGGGAACAGCGGATGGCGTTGACGCCCAGCTTCTTAAGTTCCTTCACGCGCCACTCTATGAGTTCGTCCGGCATGGCGGCGCCAACCCCGGCGTGGTCCTGGTGCAGGTTTACGCCTTTGAGGGTGAGCTTTTTGCCGTTGAGAAGGAAGCCTTCCTGGGCGTTCCATTCAACGGTCCTGAGGCCGATGCTTGTGCGGTAAACGTCCTCTCCCACAGTTGATTCCAGCGTATAGAGATAAGGGTCTTCAGGGCTCCAGAGGTGAGGCTCGGTCATTTCATTGCCTTCTTTGTCAAGGATGCGGTGGGTGGCTTCCGGGATTTCAGAGTGGATGGTGACTTTGGAGCCGTCCCAGCTGGCCCAGAAACTGCCTGCGGGCACGTAAGAGCCCTTTGTTTCAATGAGATAGGCGTTGCGGTAGATGCCGGCGCCTTCGTAGAACCAGCCTTCTTCAAGGGTGGCATCGGCCCGTACGGTAAGGACGTTGGGGCCGCCGTTGAAGTCTATGTAGGGGGTGATGTCGTAGGTCTGAGTGGCGTATCCGCTTGGCTCCGTGCCCATGTAAATGCCGTTGAACCAGACGCTTGCATTGCGGAAAACTCCTTCAAGCCTTATGGTGAAATGGCGGCCTTCCTGCCCTTTGCCGAAACTTAGGGATTTACGGTACCATCCAACGCTGGTCTCAGGGTATTCCCAGCCTACGGTCTTGTAGCCGTGGGAGTGGCTGGCCAGGGAATCGCAGGGTAGGGAGGTTACCCAGTCGTGGGGGATGGAGACTTCCTGCCAGGAGCTGTCGTTGAAGGTCTCAGTGTAGGGGCCTTCATTGTGGATGGAATGGGCCTTGGTGAGGTAGTTGAAGTACTCCGTGCCTGCCCCCCAGTCCTTTCCGGGATCTGCGGCATTGCCGAAGGCGAACTTCCATCCGTCTTCAAGCCGGGTTATGGTCTGTGCAGTTGAAGGTGTTGCGAGGGCAAGTGAGAGTGCCGTCAAAAAAAGTGTAAATCCCTGTTTCATAACACAAATATACTGAAAAAAATTGTTATATTTGTCTATTAAACACGCTGAAAACTATGGCCAAACTCATTGAGAAAATAGGATATGGTCTGGGAGATGCCGCAGCTGGCGGAATCACCTGGAAAGTGATGTCAATTGCGTTTCCGCTGTTTTTCACCAACATCTTCGGCCTTACGGTTGCAGATACCGCCACCCTTATGCTGGTGGCGCGTCTCTTCGACGTTGTCACGGACCCCATGATGGGAGCCATCGCAGACCGTACCCAGTCCCGCTGGGGAACCTACAGGCCGTGGCTTATCTTCGGCGCCATTCCGCTTGGGCTGGTGTTTGCCCTGCTGCTCTTTACCCCGGACTTCGGCCCGGTTGGGAAACGTATCTGGGCATACTCCCTGTACCTTCTCATGATGGCGGTATACACGGCCGTGAACGTGCCTTACGGGTCACTTCTTGGCGTTATGACAGACGACGACAATGAGAAGAACGAGTTCTCGTCTTACCGCATGGTGGGCGCTTATGCCATGGGTTTCGTCACTCTTCTTTCCTTCCCTTACCTCCAGAAAATGATTGGCGGCACCCCTCAGCACCAGTATGCGGTTCTGGGCGTGGTCCTTGGCACCGTGGCCGCCCTTGGCACCCTTGCCTGCGGCCTTCTCACCCGTGAACGCCTGAAGCCCGTGCGCGCAGAGAAGTTCTCATTCAAGCCTTTCGCAGACCTTTTCCGCAACAAGCCCTGGATCTATCTGACTTTGATTGGCATTTGCACCAACTTCTTCAACGGTTTCCGCTATGCCGTTGCAGGTTACCTTCTGGAATACTGCCTGCACGGAGACGTGACGGTGTCGGGCCTCATCATCAACTACACGGTGTTCATGACCTTCGGTGAAGTTACCTGCATGGTCTTCGGCGGCCTTTCTCCCCGCTTCACAAAGTGGGTGGGCTCCAAGAAGAAGGCATTTGCCTGGGCAGCGGTCATTTGCGCAGTTACGTCCATCGGCTTCTTCTTCATCCCAATGGACCCCGCCTATATCTGGTTAATGGTTGCAACCGTCATCCTCACCTCTGTTGGTATCGGCATATATTCTCCGCTCCTTTGGTCCATGTACGCAGACGTTGCGGATTTTGCCACGGAGAAAAACGGAACCTCCTCCACCGGCCTCATCTTCTCTTCCGGCACCATGTCCCAGAAGTTTGGTTCGGCCATATCCGGCGCGCTTGTGGCGCTGCTCCTTGGCCTTGCCGGCTTTATCTCCGGCACAGACCCCGCAACCGGAGAAACCGTGGTCACAATCGTGAACCAGTCCTCCGTCCAAACCATGATCTGGGCCCTGTTCTCCTTGTTCCCGGCCGCCATCGCCCTCCTCATCCTGCTGCTCCTGAAGCTCTACCCCATAGAGAAGTAGTGCCCCGGGCTTGTGCCCTGCGCTTGCCCTGCACATTGCGCCCCCTATTTTTCTCCCCTGGTGGTGCAAGCTAACTAGCACATTATTGCACGTTGCCCCCTTTGTGTTTTGCCGTGTTGGTGCCAGCTAATCGGTTTATTATCAGGCGTTTATACATTTGTTTGGGAAAACGGGTAATCCCAAATGATTCTGCAAACGCCTGAGTATCAATTATATAGTTGACACCTCTATATTCCACTCAGATGCAGATATTTCTTAATTTGAGATGGTTTTGCTGCTGTTCTGGACTGAAGCAACTTGTATAGTTCCATTTTCCTGTCTAGGAACATACAAGGTATCTCCCGTACGCTGGAAATGTATCCTTCACGAATAAGTATTTGCGTGCAGTCATTATAGACGGCATCTGAATAGTTGTCCTTATCTTCTTTAATATCATATTCTCCGCCGGTGTTGTCGTTGAAGCTTCGTAGCATTGCGGCGTATTCACCATAGTAGCTGATAGCCCCTACATAATCAATTACATTCCAAGTTGTTATTATGTAGTCGGCCAGTTGTTGCACTTCTCCGGATGATAGCCCTTTCATCCAGAGATCAAGTTGAGAGTACCGCAACCATTGTTCATTCTTGTAAACTGCTCTCACTTCTTGAAGTACACTCCTAAGCTTATGAGATGAATGCGATTCATCAAGAGGTTTGGAAAAAGGATGGCGATTATTAAAATACTTGAGGAAATTCCACCGATAATCTTCGGCCCGGGCCGTTATCTTGCGTTCTACTGGATTATTGTTGTTGTAATTAATGGTGGTACGTACGGCTTTGTTCCCAATTTTGGGTGCACTTCCAAAGTGCTCCTGTACAAGGGAGCCTTTGCGCTTTCTGGAGTGATTCCACTCTTTTACAAAAATCCTTGTGTACTGCTGCACAAACCTTACCATCTGCTCTGCACTTGCGAACCGGCAAGCGCTATGAAGGTGGTCCGGCATAGGGCACAAAGCAAGCACCGTGACATCCATTCTCTCTGCCAGGGTACAGAAAATGGTAAAGTATACAAGGTAGTCCCTGAGCGAATAAAAGATAACGACTCCGCCTTTTGTTTTCTGGTAAATGTGGTGAACTTCACCCTCTGCGACTCTACGTTTCATATGCATTATTTTTTGTCGCCAAATTATGCATTATGCGGCCGTTATGCAATAACCCCGTAACAAATAGCGTTGTTTCACGTGAAACATTTTGCTGTTTTAAAGGAGTACGGGTAAACGACTATTCCCAAATGACGATTACCCTTGAAAATTTAAGGGCCCTAGGCTCCCCGGCACGGCCTTTCATGTGGTATCGGCCTTCATTTTCAAGAGCCGAAAGAGCGGCGTTAACCCTGGAAAGGTTCACATTAAGCTCATTTGAGAAGATATCAAGGACTCGGCCGATGCTTTTCTCTATCCTGACAGGGTTGTCCGTGCGTGCAACACCGGAGTAAAGACGCGTGAGTTCTTCGCGGTGATCCCCGATGTCCTTAAGGGCAATTCCTTCCGGATGCCGCAGGAAAAGGAGCATGACAGCCTTGGACATGGGCCTGAGTTTGAGTTCGTTTCCTCCATAATAAATCCTGTACCCGCGCGTAATGCGAATGACTTCGTGCGGCGGAGGCGGGACCAGCCCGCCAGCCGAAGCCTCTTTCACGAAGCCGGACAGTTCCGTGGCCTCGGTTTCCTCTGAAAGGCCAGAGTACTCCTGCTCTGGTTCTTCCAGAATGGTTCCTGCGCTATGGAGAAAGTAATAAAGGAGAAGCTGGCTGTAGTAAGTCATGGACGTATGGTATGTAGTTTATCTTTGCCACAAATGTACAAAGACTCCTGTTGGTCGGTGGCAGTTAAAGTGTTGATTGTGAGGTGTTTGCTGGGTTGTTTGGGATTACCGCTTTTCCCAAAGAACCGTGCAAGTTGTTGATTGCTAGTGCTTTACGTCGCACCGCCACGGCAAAACGCCAGAGCGGGCCGAGGGGGAAGAAAAGCCGATAGGGGAGAAATGCGGAGGGGAATGAAGTGGGGGATGCGGGATACAAAAAACGCAGGCCGAAGGAGCGGTCTGCGTTAGGCGATTGTTGTAAGAACCGGTTGGAGTGGCGCTTGCCAGATTCCGGACCGGCCGCGGAAAACTACCAGCGGTCTTCGTCGGAGACGGAGAGTTTCTTACGTGCATGGCGGCGACGGGCGCTAAGGACGCGGCGGCCGTTGGCGGAAGCCATGCGGGCGCGGAAGCCGTGCTTGTTCACGCGCTTGCGACGGGAAGGTTGAAATGTTCTTTTCATGATATGTGTTTTTTATATTTTCGCGTAATAGGGACTGCAAAGGTAGTAATTCCAAGTGAAAATCCCAAATATTTTTGAGATTTCTCGACTTCGCTCGAAATGACAGGTAATTATTTCCTGATATGGATTACAAGTTTGCCGTCGAAGTAAGGATCCTGGAGCCAAGAGGAGACGGGCCAGGTGCTCACGGAACCGCGGGGGAGCTTGTGACGGGACATCACGGCGGCGATTTCCTCGTTGACATCCCCGCCTTTGAGGTACAGGATGCCGCGGGAGTAGCAGCCCTTGACCCAGGGGTAGAAATCCGGCAGTGAGGCGACGGCGCGCGATACCACAAAGTCAAAGGTGCGGCCAAGAGATTCGGCCCGGGCGTTAACTACGGAAACGTTGGAAAGCCCCAGCGCCTTTGAAACGGCAGAAGCAACAATGGTTTTCTTCCCTACGGAATCGCATAGTACAAACTGGGCCGAAGGGAACAGGATGGCCAGCGGAATTCCGGGAAATCCGCCGCCGGTGCCAAGGTCCAGAATGGAGGCCGAAGAGAACTCTTCCCACAGGCCCGGCACCGTCATGATGTACCGCGCAATGGCCAGCGAATGAAGCACATGGTGATCGTAAATGCCATCAATGTCCTTCCGGGAGATCACATTGATTTGGGCGTTCCACTCACGGTACAGCCCGTCCAGGGCGGCAAAACGCTCCCTTTGCTCTGAAGAAAGCTCAAAGTCTTTCTCAATAAAACCTATAAAATCATCAAACGTCATTCCACTTCCCCCCTTAACATCATTTCCGAAAGGTGCTGCTTGCCGCGCCTGATGCGGGTGCGCACCGTATTGAGCTCAAGCCCCAGTTCCTTTGCGATTTCCTCGTACTCAAGCTCTTCTATCATATATTTTATCATAACGTCCTTGTACAGCGACGGAAGCTCGTCTATATACTGTATGAGCCTCTGATGGACCTCGTCCTGGATAATCTCCTCTTCCGGGGTGGTGTCCGTGAGCTCCGCGCCCATGGGGTCTCCCTGCGAAGCCTTGCTCAGGATTCCCTCCTTCTTGTTGTCTTCCCTCTTGATGCTGGAAAGGTGGTCCAGCGCCGTTCTGGTGGCAATGGTGATTAGCCACGGGCTGAATTCCCTTGAAGTGTCAAAGGCCGAAAGTGCCGAAAACGCCTTCTGGAAGCTCTCGGACACAACATCGTCTACATCGGCCTTCCATTTGAAATAGCCGCTCACGCGCCCCCGGACAGAGGGCTCGTGGATTTGGTAGAGCATGCGGTAGGCTATCTGGTCTCCGGCAAGGGCTCTTTGTATGAGGTCTTTATCGTTTTCCATGATGAGATTCTTCGACTTCGCTGCGCTTCGCTCAGAATGACAGGGGGGCGTTCAACTCAGAATGACAGGGGGAGGCTAATGGGCCTCCAGCCAGTTAGCGCCGGCCGAGCATTCCACGGTAAGCGGCACGGACAATTTAATTACGTTTTCCATCACTTCCTTCACCATGGCCTTGAGGGCGGGAACCTCCTGGGGAATGGCGTCAAACACAAGTTCGTCGTGGATTTGGAGCACCATCCGGGAGCGAAAGCCGCCTTCCTTCAGGCGCGCCGCCACGCCAATCATGGCAAGCTTTATGATATCGGCCGATGTCCCCTGGATGGGGGCGTTGACGGCATTGCGTTCGGCCAGGGACCGCACCGTGGCGTTGTGCGCATGGATGTCCGGGAGGTACCTGCGCCGGCCGAAGAGAGTCTCCACATAACCGTGCTCCCGGGCAAAGGCCACGGACGAATCAATGAAACTGCGGATGGCCGGGAACGAGGCGAAATAGTCGTCAATGAGGCTTTTTGCGGCGCTTCTTGAAAGCCCCAGCCTCTGGGCCAGGCCGAATGCCGAAATCCCGTACATGATGCCGAAATTGGCGGTTTTGGCCTGTCCTCTTTCTTCCCTTGTCACCTCCGAAACCGGTTTCCCGAAAATCTTGGCGGCGGTGGCGGCGTGGACGTCCACACCCTCCCTGAATGCAGCGCAGAGGTGCTCGTCTCCACTTAGGTGGGCCATTATCCTGAGCTCAATCTGGGAGTAGTCGGCCGAAACGATGACCCCGTCTGGCGTCCCGGGCACAAAGGCCTTGCGGATTTCTTTGCCGCGTTCCGTGCGGATGGGGATATTCTGGAGGTTGGGGTTGGAACTGGACAGGCGTCCTGTTGCCGTAAGTGCCTGATTGAACGTGGTGTGCACGCGGCCATCGGCCTCACTTACATACGACGGGAAAGGCTCTATGTAGGTGGAAAGGAGTTTTTTTACGGCCCGGAATTCCAGGATTTCGTTAACTATTGGATGGCGGTCCGCTATTTCCTGAAGGGTGGCTTCATCCGTGGAATACTGGCCCCTGGAGCTCTTTTTGGCCTTAGGGTCCAGCCTTAGTTTCTCAAAGAGGATGTCTCCCACCTGCTTGGGGGAGGAGATGTTGAGGGCGGGCTCCCCGGCCATTTCCCGTATGCGGGCTTCGCGCTCCGTGAGCTCCACCCTAAGGGAATCGGCAAAATGAGAAAGTTGCCGGAGGTCTACCTTCACGCCATCCCGCTCCATCTTTGCAAGTACCTTGGACAGAGGCTCTTCCATGTTGTCGTAGAAGTCCGGGAGGCCTGCCCTGAGGGCCTTGCCAAGAGGAATCATGACGGCGGCTTCCTTTTCCAGCGGTGAGTTGTCCTCTTCCGGGGCTTCGTCAAAAAGCGAACCCGTAAATTGAGGGGCCGATTCTTCCAGCGACACCCCCAGGTAAGTCTGCGCAAGGGCTTGGAGGTCATGGCTGCGTTCCGGATTCAGGACGTAGTGCATTAGCTGGATGTCATTCCACTTTCCTTCAAGGCCTATTCCCTCTGATGCCAGGACGCCAGCTATATGCTTCAGGTCCAGGCCGAATTTTGCGATGGAGTTGCTCTCAAGTACTTCACGTGCTTTCTGCCATTCTGTGGCCGGGATGATGCCAACAAGCGACTGCCCGGATTTCCCCGTGGCTGCAACCGCCAGCCGCTGGCCGTTCAGTGACAATCCCAGCTCCCCGGCGGCCCTTGCCGCAGCAATTACTTCGGCCATGGACACCGAAACGGGGGTAATGGTGCCCGCGGGGGCATTTTGAGGGGTCTCGGACACGGAAACGGGGGTTACGGTGACATGCCCCTGCAAGAACCTTTTCAGCGAACTGAACTCATAGAGGTCGAAGAGCTGTGCCAGTTTGCCCTGGAACTCTCCGGTGTAACGCATGTCCTGCAGCGTTACGGGAAGCTCCATGTCTGTTTTTATGGTCACGAGGGCCTTGGAAAGGGCCATGTGAGGCCTGGCTTCCTCAAACTGCGCCTGCATGCGGGGAGTGAGCTCCTGGATGTGGGCGTAGATGTTTTCAACCGTGCCGTATTTGGCTATGAGCTTTGCGGCGCCAACCTCTCCAACGCCTTTTACGCCGGGGACGTTGTCGGCGGAGTCTCCGCAGATGGCAAGCATGTCTATCACTTGGGAAGGCGCGGAGATGCCCCATTTTTCGCAGAGCTGTGTCACGCCCACAAGTTCAGACTCGGAGCCGGCTTTGCCGGGCTTCAGCTGGAAAGCGTGCGGGCCGATAAGCTGGCCGTAATCCTTGTCCGGGGTAACCATAAAAACGTCAAGCGACTCTCCGGCATACCGGGCGGCAATGGAGCCTATTACGTCATCGGCCTCAAAACCGGGGACCATCACAACGGGGATGTTCATGGCCTTCACAAGCTCCGTGAGGGGCTCCAGGGCATCTATGATAAGCTGCGGGGTGGGCGGACGTGTGCCTTTGTACTCCGGGTACATCTCATTGCGGAAAGTGCCTCCCGGGGGGTCGAAGGCTACGGCAACGTGCGTGGGGGCTTCCCTCTGGAACATCTCCAGGAGGTGCTTGGTGAACCCGTAGAGGATGGACATGTCCTGTCCCTTGGAGTTTATCATGGGCCTGCGGAGGAACGCGTAGTACATCTTGAATACCAGCGCGTGGCCGTCTATGAGTAATAGTTTGTCCATAGTTTTCAAAGGTACAAAAAAATTAGTAACTTCACGCTATGAAAAAACTTGTTTTGTTTTTTACGCTTCTGGCGCTGGCGGCAGCGCCCGTGAAAGCCCAGAAAGTATGTGCCCATCGCGGTTACTGGCAGTGCCAGGAGGCCGGTTATGCCCAGAATTCCATTGCCTCCCTGAAGGCAGCCCAGGAGGCCGGTTTCTGGGGCAGCGAGTTTGACGTTCACCTTACCGCAGACTCCGTTGTGGTTGTAAACCACGACCCTTCCATTGCCGGAATTCCCATCCACACAAGCACTTACAGGCAGCTTCTTGGGGCCCGTCTACCAAACGGAGAAACCATCCCCACGCTCAACGAATACCTGCATCAGGGGGCAAAATCGGCCTGTATGATGGTGCTGGAGGTAAAGCCGCAGGACACCGTGGAGGCTACTTTGGAACTTACCCGGCGCTGCGTGTGGCAACTGAGGGCCCACGGCCTTCTGGATCCGGAGCGCGTGATGTTCATCTCCTTCAGCTACGACGCTTGCAAGTGGATAGCCGCAAATCTTCCCGGCTTCGGCAACCAGTATCTTGAAGGTGTGGTGGAGCCGGAACAAATTCACGCAGACGGCATTAACGGCATAGACTACAACTGGGTGGCCTTCCACAAGCACGCGGACTGGGTGGAGCGCGCCCATGCCCTTGGCCTCACGGTCAATGTCTGGACCGTAGACAGCCCTGAGGAAATGAAGTACCTCAAGGACCTTGGCGTAGACGTTATCACCACCAACCGCCCGGATTTGGCCGTGGAATTAAGTAATTGATTGTGTGATTGTTATGTTAAAACGTCTACCCAAAACCGGGCAGACGTTTTTGAGTAATGTGCTGAATGTCAATGCGTTGCCTCCACGGGCTTAGTACTCCACTGTCACGGAAACGGGAAAATGGTCTGACAAAAGGCCTGCCTCAGTGACAACAGTGCTGGAAATGACTCTAACGGGGGCACCGTCGTGCCATGAGAACACGTAATCTATGCAGCCGTGAGGTGCCAGGGTGGAGTAAGTGTAGTCCGTTCCGGAAAGCTGCTCCCAGTTGTCTTTCATAAGGCCGATAACCTCAGACTCCGGCCTGGAATTGAAGTCTCCGCAAAGGATGACCGGCTTCAGGGTGCCGCGGTAATGCGTGGAAAACCAGTCGTTTATGGCCGAAACTTGCCGAGGCCTGGCCTCCCTGCCAACATGGTCAAGGTGCACTGAAGCGAAAACAATGTCGGCCGTTTCCACCACGGCCATTGAGCGGGGTTCGGCACCATCGGCCTTAGGGAGGGGAACGGTGAAAGAGGCCACTATAGGCTCCAGGGAAAGCACTCCGTTTCCGTACGCGCCGCCAGCAAAGGGGAATGCCCTGGCAAAGTGGAAAGGCCGGCCGCCGAGGGCCTTTGATAACTCCTCCAGTTGGAAAACCGGAGAACGCCGGTTGCAACTGTCAAGTTCCTGAAGGGCGGCAAGGGAGGCATCAGCCAAAACTGCTGCTATTTCAGATACCCGGTCGGGGCCGGGTATGACGGAGGGGTCGGATATGACGTCACCCCCGGCCTGACCGGGGGTCTTTGACAACGCACCAACATTATACGTCATCACCGTGGCGGTCTTGAACTGTGGCGCATGGCGGGCAAGGCGCAGTTCAAGTGCCTTGCAGTCCTTTGCAAACGCCTCAGGGTCAAACTGTACGCCGCGCTTCAGGCAGTCAAGGTGAGTGTCTATGAACAGTTCCCAGCGTGGGAAGTAATATTGGCGCGTAAGGCCGCTCCAGGCGCGGTTTGCGTAGTCATTGAGCCGAAGGCTTTCCGTTTCTCCCCAAATAGTTATAAGATGCCAGGCATTGTCCCGGAATCCGCCCCACGAATCCGCGGCCGAAAGCCAGTCTTCGGCCCGGAACTGCGGAAGTTCAAAAGCTAGCGAATCTATCTCCAGCATGAGTCCCTTCATGGATGCCCCAAAAGATTCGGCCAAGGCAGTGTCCCCGGCGCGGCACGCCGCCACAAATTTGTCCCGCAGTGCCGGGAACCTGTTTCCACGCACTTGAATGCCAATGGTGACGGCATCCTCTTTCCAGGCCGATTTCCCCGAAGGGCTGGCCATTAGCCTTTCGTAAAGCCTCTCCAGCGTGGCGGGGTCATAGGGCGTTTTGTGAATCACCCTCCAGCTGCTGTAGCCTTCGTCACACGGGCGGTCGCAAAAAAGCATGCCCTCTGAGAATGAGCCGCGTACATAGATGCTGTCGGCCATCTCTTTCCAAAAACCCTTGGGGCTTCCGCGGCGCGCATCAAGGCCGGAAAGCCATTCGTCGTCCGTGGCAGACGGCCCCCAGGCGCGCTCCATCACATATTCATACAGCCATCTGTTTATGCCGAAAGCCTCCAACGTGCAGCCGATCCCGGCCGCGCCGCCCGCGGAAAGGGCTTCCGAAATCCGTGCGCTCTCTTTCCGGAAAGGCCCTGCCAGCCTGGTGTTCCCGCCGAAGTTTCCAAGGTAGCAGAAGATGTACGGCTGTCCGTAGAAGCCCTCAGTGAATGTCCACACCGGAGTGTGCTCCGTGTAGTAGTCAAGGAGGATCACCTTCCCATTGGGGACGGCCTCCAGGTATGCTTTCACGTTTTCCGGAGTCCAGTGCTTCCTGTCGTAGTGGAACAGCCACCCCATCTGGAGCCATACGGCCTCCGGGTCTGTGGCGGCAAGGGACTCATAGGCGCTTCGGCCTATCCCTGCAAGGGTTTCAGGGTCCCAGGACGGGGCGTCGACCTCGTTGAAAAGGTCCATTCCGTATATGTGGTCTGTGCCGAAAAGCCGCTCCTGCGCCTCCAGGAACTCCTTCTGCATCACACCAAAAAGGGAGTCCGTAGGGGATAGGAAGTGGCAGAGATTCTCTTCCGGGAACCCTCCCCAGCCTGATACATCCGTTATCCCGGCCGAAGGATAAATCTGCTTCAGGGCCTTAGGAACATGGCCGTTGAATGCGGGGAGAACAGGCTTCATGCCAAGCTCCCTTTCGCGCTTCAAGATTCGCTTCTGGAGTTTCACCTGGCCGTCTATCCATTCCTGCGACAGGGGACCGTCCACTCCGTCTATGTTGCACATGCGGTTCCAGGGAAGATGGGCCGGGCCCGTGAACCATGCGCGTATTTGAGTGTCCGTAAGTCCGTGATGCCGAAGCACTTCCTGCCACACTGCTTCCTCGCCGGTTATTGCCAGCGGCATGTTCACCCCGTGAAGGGCCATCCAGTCTATGAGCCGCTCCCATTGGGCCCAGTCCCACCACGGCATTTCGTAGCCGAACGTGCAGTAGTTGAGAAAGAACCTGTAGGGAACAAGTGCGTGGCCGCTAACCGGCTCAGGCACAGTGGGCTGCACCGCAGGCACTTCCACTGGGGCTGATGCGTACCAGGATACATCGGCCTTGCAGTAATCCTTGATGTACCTGTTAAGTGCCACGGCCATTGCATTTGCCGAAGCCCCCTCTATCACAAGCCTTCCGCCCTTCGTGAAGAAGGTGTAACTTTCCGTAGTATCGGCCTTTTCCTTGAAAGATATGCTATACCCTGGCACAATGCGCCCCGCAAGGCCCTTCATGGCCCTTTCGGCCGGTGTGGAGCAGCCACAAAGCAGGGCCGCCACAGCAAATAATACGATAATCCTTTTCATCCTACCCAAAGATACAAAATTACGTACTCAAATCCCGCATTTTTGCCCATTTTTGCGGGATTTCACTTCCAACCTCAACTGGATTCCCGCATTTTTGCCCATTTTTGCGCCTTTTCACTTCCACCTGCCCGATACAAACAGGGCAACCCGCGTGGGGCTGCCCTGAATGATTCAATATTTATTCAAGGATTATTTGAGAACCATCTTGAAGAGTGAGAGGCCCATGTCTGAGCCAAGGGCGGCAATATAAACCTCACCATCAATGATACGTACGGTGCAGTCACCATTGTTTTGTCCGGCGGCAGGAGAAGCCGTGGCAAAATCTGAGGCGTGCTGCAGAGGCAGTTCCATCAGGCCTGCTTTTGCGTCCAAAGAGGACTTGAATGCACCATTGTCTTCCATAACCTGTATGCGGCTATGTGTAGTATCTTCAATCTTTGTGTATGCTATGTAATTCTTGCCGTTGAAAGCGAAGAAATTGTAGCCATAAGTATTCTTCAGGCTTTCCATGGCAGCGCCTTCAGTCCAGAGAATCCAGTTGTTTGCATTCTTGTCTGCACTCTTTGTCCAGAAAGCCGCCTTGTTGTATGAAGTGATGAATACCTCAGTATCCTGACCGGGATATACTGCAATATCTTTGATTGCGCTGGCTGTGGCGTCAATGACATAGCTAACCTCGTTGGGCTTGTCAATACCACCGTTGAGAGGGAAATAAAGGGCTTTGCCATCACTCCATCCCTGGAACCAAATGGCACCGTTTTGCCATGTCCCGGTTACAGTGAACTTGTCACCATATCTGCGCCAGTCAGAAGCATTTGCATGATTGTCCCATTGCCAGATAAGAACCTGAGTAGGATCGGCTTCAATTCCATTAAGGTAAGCAAATACTTTCAATTCGTAGTCACCCTTCAGATTGCTGACAAGAAGGATGTCTTTACCATTGTTGACAGCGGGGTCGGTGTTCTTTACGACACGAACACATGAAATCGGGTGAGTTCCGCCAGCAATTCCATTGATGGGAAGCTTCTTGACCTTGGAAGGATCGGTTCTGTCAATGGCGAATACCTGGGGATATGCGGAAGATTTAGCCAGATAGATATAGTCATCATCCATGGCGATGTTCCTGTCAGTTGTAGCGGCCATGCCGGCAGAACCATCCTTGACATCTGCGAACCAGTATGCCTCTGCTCCTGTGTTGTAAAGTCCCCATACGCGTTCCAATGCGGGTTCCTTTACTGCGGGCTCTCCGTCCACAACAACCTGAAGGTCGTCTACGCGGACATTATTGCCGGCATCGGCATTGGTGAAAAGGAGCGCGAACTTTTCGACATTCTCCCCGAAGGTGATTTTCACTGTTGCGGAATAGGGCTTTGAGGTTTCTTCGCCCCATGTCCTTTCACCTACGGTAACGTTTTCAGTGGGAGAAGTAACTGTGACATCTCTCTTGGCGTTGACCTTGAATGTGAGCGTCGCGGCCTTTGCTTCTGCTACGGGAATACCGGAAACTGTGAATGTACCATTGCCCTTTGCAATGAGGAGGTTGCCATCTTTGACAGCAGTGCCATTATCCTTGTAGCCATACTGGGTATCGTAGTAAAGCTGTGACTTGGATGTGGTGGAGGCGCTGTGGGTGATTGCATAGGCAACCTTCCTGCCGCCATAAACAACGGTTGAACTGTAGTCATAGTCTTCTACTTCGGATTTTTCTTTGTCGGTAGGAACTGCTGACCAGTCTTCTGCCCAAAGGACATCACCTGCCTGTGCAGGGTCAAGGGGTGCGGGAGCTTCATAGAGCTGGACAATCTTGATGGTCTTTACGGTTGCGCCGTTGTCTGCGCGGACAATCTCGATTTCTGCCTCGCGGGGCTCACCGGTTGTGTTTTCCTCAAGAGTGAGGGTGAGCTTGTAGTCGGCTTTGGTGACAACAGCCTTTACCCATGTTGCGGCCTCGGGGACTTTTGCGTCAAGGTCTACGTTGGAAGTGAGGTCAATCACAAAGTCGCCGGCTGCGGCGGGAATAGCTGCAATATCTTCGGCGGGAGTTACTACTGCGACGTCAGCGGCTGTGATAAAGGAAAGCTTTACCAATGAGATCAGTCCATTGTCATTTTTGGCCCATACAAGAATCTGGGCTGTCTGGAAGGGATCCGGAACGGTAACAACAAGTTTGCTCTCGACAATCTTGGCTTCATAGGCCGAATTGTTTACGAAGAAGTCTACCATTTCGGCGGTGCCGTTTTCAACTGTGAAGGGAATCTCTACGGTTTTGCCGGCAGCGGCTTCGATCTGGGTGTTTTCGATGACAAGCTTGAAAGCGGTTGCGAAGGGAATTTCATACACTACCTCGGGATCACCGTTGAGCGTGAAGACGAGGTTTTTGCCATCGGCCGATTTCTCGATGGACTTCAGGATGGAGTCTCCACCTGTGCCGGCAGCACCGTCTTCACCCTTGACCTTGCCGAGGTCCGTCTCCTGGCCAAGGAGGGTCATGATGAGGTGACCTTCGTCGTTGATGGCAAAGGTGGGAACTACGTTTGCAGGAACGGGCTTATTGTCTACGAGGATAGGCTTGTCGCCGATTGCCCATACAAGATTGCCTTCGTAGAGGATGATGGTAGGAGTCTGGCCGTCGGCACCGGTAGCGCCTTTTTCACCGTCTTTACCGGGAGCACCGGGATTGCCGTCTTTGCCGGGGGCGCCGTCCTTACCGTTGTAGAGGACAACGGTTTTGCCGCCTACGAACGTGACGGTGTAGCCGATGACTGTGTCACCTTCCTTGATGTCAGTGACAGACTCTACGAAGCCACCCTTCTTCCATTCGTCGATGGTGGTGGCAAGACCGGTGACCTGCTCAGTGAGGGCATTCACCTTCTTTTCCAGCTCCGTCACTTTTTTGTCAAGGTTGTTCACCTTGTTCTGCAGAGCGGAGTCGTCGTACTCTTTGGCGCAGCCTGCAATAGCTAGGCCTGCAGCAAGAGCAAGAAATGCGTTAATGAGTTTTTTCATGTTAATAATGAATTGGTTATGAAATTAAAACTAGTTTCTAAAGTGTGGTGCACTGTGGTATTATAATGCAAATATAAGAATTATTTCTTTGTAATGCAATACAAAATCAGAAAGTATGTCGCCTCATCATCCTGAACGGGCAGTGAATCTTGACGAGTTTTCGGTCCAGGATCATCTGCGCCGCCAGCCTTCCCATCTCGTGGAAATCGGCCGAAACTGTGGTGAGCCCGCCAAGGACAATCTCGTTCATGTCGAACTCGTTGTAGGAGATGATGAAGACGTCCCGGCCAATCTCCAGACCGCTTTCTTGAATCTTGCGGGTGAGGGCCACCAGCCCTGCGTCCAGCTGGGAGCTGAGGAGGAGGAACGTGTCTCCGGGATGAATATCGGAGGGGGCCGATTCTATGAATTCCACGGGTATCGAGTGCTCCTGGCAAAAGCGCTTTATACCGCTATGCATCCCATGGCCGTATAGGGATGACGGGAGCGTTATCACCCGGAGTTTCCGGGTGCGTACGGTAGGGGACAGGCCCTGGGAAAGACCGTCACGGATGTCGTTCTCGAAGTCCTGATACACCGCGCCGAAGTTTCCGGGGAAATCCGGCTGCAGGCGGTCAAGCATTATGAGCTTACGGTTGGGAATGCGGGAAAGCTGCTTTGAAACTCCAGCCTGGGTGGCCTTGTCCAGTGGAAAGTGCGGCGTAACCACATAGTAGTCAAAGGCATCAAGATAGTTGTCCAGATAGTACGTGAGGAGCTCCAGACTCTGGTTGTGATTGACTATGGTGATTTCGGCCTTGTCTGACAGCGTGCCGGAAAAGGCGTTGAAAATAATCTGTTTGTAAACGGAGAACTTGTCAAAGATAACCAGCACCTGAGGGCGTCCGCTTTTGGAAATATCGGCCACGTAGAAGCCTTTGCCGTGCTTTGGGGCAATGAGGCCTTTGTCTACCAGGATGCCATAGGCTTTTTTGACGGTTTCACGGGAAATGCCGTATTTTGAGGCAAGGAAATTCATGGACGGAAGTTGTTCTCCGGCGGGGATGGAGCCTTCGTGGATACCATGTTCCACACCCTCTACAATCTGCCTGTAAAGGGAATGGTTGAGGCTGCAGTCTATCTTGATTTCCATGTCTTCCGCAAAGATAAGATTAATTCTTCAAATAAGCGTCATATTCCTCCCAAGTGCGGCATCCGCTGCGTGAAAGGTCGCTCTCCGTGTCAAGGTCGAAACTCTTGTACCCGCGCCGGTGAAATACTTCAAGGAGGGCCCTTGTCCTGCGGTAGAAGCTCTCCCAGTCTTTGGCCGAAGAAGGGCTCCAGGCGGTTTCGGCAATTGCAAAGGCCCGCGGATAAAGCATGTATTCGGCATGCTCCGGGGTGGGGATAAGTTCGCACCAGAGGTTCCCCTGGATTCCAAGAAGATGCTCCGGGGCCATCCCGGGGGCAAGCGGTTCATACCCGTAGACCCACCGGAGGGATGTCAGCGCGCCAACCGCCTTGGGCTCTTTCCGTATAAGGTCCTGGTAGTAATCAAGATAGAGGTGGGTGTTTGGGGACATCACAACGTCGTGTCCCAGGGCCGATGCCTTCTGCCCTCCTGAAACGCCCCTCCAGCTTTGCACCACGGCCCCCTCCGGTACGCCCGTCTCCAGGATTTCGTCCCAGCCGATTATCCTTCGGCCATGGGAGCGGACAAAAGCCTCTATACGGCGCACAAGGTGTCCCTGGAGCTGTTTAACGGAGGTGTATCCTTCCCGCTCCATGAGCGCGCGGCACTTGGGGCAGCCGGGCCAGGTTTTCATTGTGGCCTCGTCTCCTCCAATGTGGATGAACTCCGAAGGGAATACCTCCATCACCTCTGAAAGGACGCTTTCCAGAAGCCTGTAGGTGGCTTCGGAACCCGGGCAAAGGTCCCAGGCCCCGCGGCAAAGCGTTCCGTCTTCAAGGGTACAAAGGACCTCAGGGTAGGCATATCCCACTTCCATGGAATGGCCCGGCATCTCAATCTCAGGAATCACGGTTATGAAGCGCTTGGCGGCATATTCCACCAGCTCCCGGAGTTCCGCCTTTGAATAGAATCCGCCATAACCGGCGGGGTCTTCGGCCGAAGTGAACTTATACTTCCCGGCCTCCCACTCATGGTAGGTGTACCCCACGCGGAAGGCCGTTTTTTCAGTCAGCAGCGGGTACGAGTCAATCTCCATCCTCCAGCCGGCGCTGTCGTCAAGGTGAAGGTGCAGGACATTGAGTTTCAGGAGCGCCATGGCGTCAATCTGCTTTTTCAGGAACTCAAGGCCCTTGAAACTCCTGGATTCGTCTATCATGAGGCCCCTGTGCCGAAGGCGCGGATAGTCAAGGATTGTCCCCTCCGGGAGTTCCCCAAGGGCCCTTAGCTGCTCCAGGGTTGTCTGTGCACGGAACCTGCCCTCTTCTGTAAGAGCTTCAACCTTAACCTTTTGGCCACGGATTGTAATCCTGTAGGCCTCCTCCTTCTGCCAAGGTTCAAGTTGCTCTATGGCCTTCCTAAAGCAGGTCCTGCTCCTTTCCGGGGAATACTCCACGGGGGCGGGAACAAGGCCGATCAAGGCAGCCAGTATGAGGCTCGCAAGAATCACTTTTCAAAAAAGCCTATGGTGGTAAGGACCGCACGGTTGCCGCCGGTGAGGTCGTTCAGGTGACCGCCGCCCCTAGCCCACATTCCCGTGGAGCCGCCGCCGTCAAGGTTAAGTGCGCCCACGCATCCAAGGCCCTTCATGATGGCGGCCATTTCAAGGGTGTTGGCGCCCTTGGAGGAGTCAATCCTGACATCGGCCACAAGAAGGATCACGCGGCCGTCCTCAAGGAATCCTACCGCCGTGCGGTCGGCAAGGACATCCACGCCGTAAATGTCGTCGGCCCAAAGCTCGTAATTGGTTTCCCAGTAGCCGGCCGAAGTCTTCTTGTCGTTGATGGGGCACTTGCCGCCCTGAAGGAGCACCGGGCCGCAGGTGATGGCGTTGTATGGCTCCCACTGGGCTCTTTCACAGGGGAATGTGTCCGTGCCGCCGGCTTGTACGGGGCCGCCCGCAACGGTGGGAATGGGCTTGTCGTACACATACACGGTACCGTGTTTGGGGGTATATGACCAGAAGACGCCAGGTCTCCCGACTTCATCTACGCCGAAAAGCCCGCGAGACACCGTGTGGAGCTTGCTGTCCGGGCCCCAGTACTGGCGGTCTACGTCCCAGTTGTCGTCTTCCACGCGCGCCCAGGGAGTCTGCTCGCCGTCGCAAACGGCAAATCCGTTGTTAAGTTTGCCGAAGATGCCTCCGTTTACAAGCACAAGGCATTTTTCGTCGGCCTGGGCCTGGTCGTCAATTGTTTTCTTGCCGTCAAGGCCGGGGAAAAGTACCCTCAGCCTTACGTCCCCGGTGCAGTCGGCAACGGCATACCACGCCTTCAGCGGACGGCCGTTCAGGGTGCTTTCGGTCTTGTAGACTTTAATGGATTCCGGAATGTCAAGTCCGGTTACCTCCGTCCAGTCAAAGGTGACGGGCTCAATGGGATTGGGGTCCGGTTCAGGCTCGGGTTCCGGTTCAGGCTCAGGCTCCGGAGCGGCGGTTTTTACGGGATCCGTCCATGCAACCGGGCTCATTGCCGTGCCGTTTCCGTACGCCTGCACGCCAAACCTGTATTCAGTGCTCTCTGTAAGTCCGGTAAAAGTGTAGGCCACGCTTCCCTTGGGCAGGGCCTCCAGAGGCTTTACATTTGAATTCACAAACACATAGTAGCCAATGGCTTCGGCCGAATTCCCCTTCCAAGAGAGGGTGGCCGATTCCGTGGTAATCTCCGTAACGGTCAGCCCTGAAGGAGCCTCCAGAAGGGGAGTGTCCTGCGCTTTGGGGCTGCAGGAAAGAAGAAGCGCAAATATGCTAGCGAGAGTAAACAAGTACTGCAATTTCATTGGTGTCAAGCGTTATGGTGTTTGATTCAATCTTCCCTCCTATGCTGCGGCTGCCAGTGAGTTTATACCCCGGCGCCGTAATCTTTCCTATCTTCATTTTATCACCTGTATTTGTCACAACTACGGCCATCCTGTCTCCGGCGGTGAAGCTGCGGGCGGTGAGGGCTTTTTCTGAGCAGGTGAAGCCGTCAGTGGCGGTGTATCGGCCTTCAAGGAGTAGCTCCGGGAAGGCGTGACGGATTTCGTTCACCTTTGCAAGATGTGCCTGGTACACAGGCGTTTCATCTATGAGTCCGCGGCAGCGGAACACCTCAATGTCGTTCCTGAGGCCCTTGAGGAGGGTGTTGTTCACGCGGCGGGGAACGTCGTTGTCGTCGCGCACGCAGCGGTCGCTCCACACAACCTCCGGGAAGGTGTAGCGGAACCATTCCGGGAAGCTCTCCGGAAGCGCCGTGAACTCCACAATGTGCACAAAGTCGCAGAACTGGCTGGTGCAGTCACTGAGCCATTCTGTGCCAAGGCCGAACTCCGGATCCTTTGCCTTGATGTGGTCTCGGATTTCCTTGAGTGCTTCGGCCTTGTAACGGCCCGTAAAGATGTCCTGGACGGGGTATTCGCGGGAAAGGTCCCAGTCCGGGAACTCCTCCGCAACGCCAAGCTGGTCGTAGAACACGGCGTCGGCGCCGTACTCCATGGCCCTGTCGGCCCACTTCAGGAGCTGGTCACGCCACTCCCGCTTGCTCATGTTGGCTATCACGAACGTCCTGGAGTCGTAATACCCCAGCGTGGTTCCTTCTCCGGTGAACTTGTAGTGCTCCGTGAACTCCCTGCCCGTGTTGTCTTTGTTGGCTACGCGTGACCCTCCGCCGCTCTTGTAGAAGTTGCTTTCTACATCTATCAAACGGCCGTTGAAGTATAGCAACAACCTGTTTTTAGGGCAGGCAGTGCTGTCCCGGAGCATTTGCCCGGACAGAGCCACCCCAGAAATCAAAGATTTCCGGGGGCCCCGGTTGGTTGCGAAGCAACGCGGAGGGACGGCACTGCCTGCCCTATATGCAGCAATCGCCTCTTTCCATGAGGCTTCGTCTTTCAGGGTATAGTTGGGATAGCCGTTGTCCATGCCTTCATCCCACCAGCCGAAGGCCAGGACGGCGTTGCAACCCACAGACTCTCCGGCGGCGGCAATGCGGCCGGGAAGGTCCTCATATGTGCGCAGGACTTCTCCGTACTGGTGCTTGAAGATGACCCTCTGCCAGCCGGTCATGTCCTGAACCCACTTTGGAACGGGGGCGTGGTGCCACCAGGTATCGGCCCACTTGCGGTAAATGCGGGAAGTCTCGGTCCAGTCTCCGGTGTACGGCACCACCACGCTGGCATCATTGCTCCAAGTATCGCCGCACATTGCGTTGGGGTAGCGGTAAAAGCCCGCTTCAAGGTTCTTGAAGTCTTCCGTCACATGGCCTATTGTCCCTTCATCGGGATAAGTGCGGAGCCCGTGCCAGGTTTGCTGGAGGGAGGTGTCGTGGGAGCCGAAGTACAGGCCGTCCTCATCCCCGATGAACGCAAAGCAGTTGGCGGCGGCGTTACGGGGATACTGGAGGTCCATCTGGCGGAACTTCTGGGCGGGGGTCATATAAAGGGCCCTTGTATCAACGTTGGATATCTTCCACACGGGGTTCTCATGAATCTGCCCTCCGGTGTGGGTTGTGAGAAGCCTGTATCCTTCCGGCAGTTGCAGTTTCCCAACAAGCGGGTACTGGAGTTCGCGGATTATCGTGTGGGGCTCATTGTTCTTTACAGTTGCTCCAAACCTCAGCTGCCCTTCCTCTTTCCATAGCGTCAGATGCAGCTCAAATGCTTTTCCGGCAAGTGTTGAGTAGTCTATATGCACAGTGTCTCCCGCCACACTTACCTCCGGCGTTCCGTCAAGGGGAGTAATCTCTATCTCCTTCTGCTCCGGGGTGTTGTAGTACATCCTCCACAGTCCGCTGCTGCCGGCGTAGTTGTGCCCGCCTGCGCCCAAACCAAGGAAAGTGAGGTTACCGGTGGTCTCGTCTACGGAAAAATGTATGCCGGAAGGCTCTGATACCTGTTTTTCCGGCTTCGGCCCGCAGGCAAGCGCCAAAGGAAGCAAGATGAGCGTTTTTGCTAAGTGCTTTATTATTAGTGTATTATGCATTTTGCCGTGGGTAAAAAGTAATACGGGACTTTGCGTAAATTGCAGATTGCCAGCCGTTTAAGTTTGCGCTTACTTCCTGTTACCTAAAATGAACTCGCATATGTCATTGTACAGAGCCCGGTCCGATGCATCGGCCGAAGTTGCCAGCTGCGTGAAGGCATTGGTGCCTGAGTAGAGGGCTATGGACTTCTCTCCGAAGAACCCTGCGTCCTTGAACTCCTTCATGTAATGCCTTACGCGGTCCTGGAGGGCGGGAACATCCTGGGCGGTGAAGACAAGGCGTCCGTCACCGTCCGGGCCCATTACACCACCCTTCATCTGAGAAGCCACGCAGGAATACTCAAATTCCAGCTCCATGCCGCTCATGTCTGCATTCTTTATGGCCGCAATGGTCTTTGAGAACGGGTGGCGGCCTTCGTTACGAAGGTCCCAGTACCAGTTGGGCTGCATCCAGGCCTGGTCTATGCCAAGGCTCTTCCAGTATTTGTAGCCGGGGCCCATGTGGTAGGGAATCCAGTAAAGGCCCTGCCCGGAGGCGTGACAGTAGCGGGCGACCGCAGGGGCAATCACGTCCCAGTTCTTGTACTGGCAGTTGACGTCAATGTCCCAGGGGAGGTAGATTTCTTCGGCGGTAATGTAAAAGCCGGAGAGCTCCAGGTACTTGCATCCAAGCTGTGCAAACATGGCCCTGGCGGTGTCCATGTACCAGTAGAGGGCCTTCAGGCGGTCTTCGGTGGAGGCAAAGTCAAGGCCGTCTCCCCAGTAGGTGGTGGAGGAGCTCTTGTCCGAGAACCGCTGGAACATTATGGCATCAGGAATGCCGATTATTACCCCGCGCCTTTGTGAGGGCGCACCGATTCGGCCCGCAACTTCTGCGCAGGCTTTCTCGAGTTCGGCCACGGAGCCTTCGGCCCCAAGCCAGAGGTCCAGCTGGTACTGCCACACGGATTTGTCGGCGCTTTCACCGCTGGGGGATATCACAAGGGTTTTTCCGTGAATCCAGTCGGAGCCTTCAAGGAAAATGAAGCCCTCGAAAAGCCACTGCTCGGTCCCGTCCGGGGCCTTCCAACTAACGTGCGGGGCAAAGCGTGCGGCATCCCATTTATATGGCTCCCTGTGCCAGTAGCCAACAAGGCTTACGTCCGTGAAAGAGCGCACTCCAATGCGTTCTTCGGCCGTTTTGAAGCTGGCCGTTTCCCATTTCCCCTCCTCTCCGGCAGGGCCGATGCCCCTTACGCTCAGGGTGTAATCCGTAGAAGGCTCAAGGCCGCTCCAGGAGAGTTCCAAAACATCCGGACCGGTAGTTGAGGTGGCAGTTTTCCTGACGGCATTTTCGGCCGAAATTCCCACGCCATACTCAACCGCGGCGGCGTCTATGGTATTTACCGTAAAGGCTATGTCACGGGCTCCCACGGAGGTGAGTTCAACCCTCACGGCGGGCTGGGCGGCCCCCGAAGCCTTCTTCTCCTTGCAGCCGGAGGCCGAGAGGAGAAGGGTAATCACTATGAATGCCAGGTATTTCATGCTTTTATTGGAGCTGGAAAAGGCTTAGTCCGCAGCCCTGCATAAGCACTGCAATATACGTGCTGCCGCTGATGTACCGGACCGTGCAGTCTCCAACGGAGTGGCTGGCGGTGATGCTGGACTTGGCCTCAAAGTCGTCGGGATGCTGGATGGGAAAGTAGCGGATGCCTTCCGGGAGTTCCTCTCCCTCTGCGGGAGCGCAATTGTCTCCATACCACTTGAGAACATCCGGGAAACCGGCGGGAGTGCCTGCGGTGTCGTTAATGACTACAAGTTTTCCGCGCACGGCGTTTTCTCCGTCAAGCTGCATGAAGGCAATGTAGTTCTCCCCGTGGAAGTCAAAGAAGTTGAACCCGTAACTTAGGCTGAGCCCGGCGATTTCGGCTTCGTCGGTAAGGCTAATCCATCCGTTGGCGCCGGGGGCTCCGGGAGAGTAGATGTTTCCGCGGCCGTTTCGCGTTACAAGGAATTTGTCCCAGCCCGGATAACGGATGACATCTTTGATACCGGCCTTGTCGGAGGGGATGTAGTAGTCCTCGGGGTCTTCAGGATTCACTACAGTACCGTTCTGGAGGTGGAAACCCAGCATCTTGCCGTAAGCGCCGTCGTGCCAGGTGAGGAACCACAGTTTTCCGTTCTGCCATGTCCCTTCCACCGTGAAGCGGTCTCCGTAACGGCGCCAGTCGTTGGCTCCGCCCTTGTTGTCCTTGAGGAAGTCCAGAATCTGCACGGGAGCGGCGTCTGTGCCGTTTACATAGGCGTATACATAAAGGTGCTGGTCGCCTTCGGTCTTGAGAGAGCAGAAGGAGAGGAAGTCGGCGCCGGATTCGTTAGGGATCATCCTGACGCAGGAAACCGGGTGCGTGCAGCCGTTACCTTCGGCCGTGCTCACGTCCAGTTTTTTCACAAAGCTGCCGTTGGTGCGGCTGAGGGCATAGATTCCTGGCGTGCCGTTTGAATGGGCAACATACACGTAGTCGTCGTCCATCGCTATGGTGCGGTCGCTTCCCGCGCCAAAGCCTTCAAGGCCGCTGTACCAGGCCGATGATTCGGAGTAGAGGCCCCACTCCCTCACAACCACTGAAATGCCGTTGCTGGCATAGCTTACGCAGATGTATGTGACCATGTTGCCAAGACCCAGGCCTTCAAGGCTGAACTCTTTGCCGGACATTGTGGCCTGTATGGCCGAAGCGTCCACGGCAACCGGCACCACATACGGCGGGAATTCCTGCAGGTGGCCGTCCGTGAAGGGCAGTTTGCCCTTGTCAAGCACCACCTGGAAGGTTGAGGAACTTGCACCCTCCTTTATTGAAACCGAACTGTTTACAAGGGTGACGAGGCCTTCAGGGGCGGCTGTCCACTCTTCCTCTGCGGTTTCGTTGAATTTGGAGATGAGGCTGTTGTCTATGGCAACGGGAAGCGTCATTCCCACGTTCTTTATTGCCTTGTCAAGGGAAAGGTCCAGGGTGATTGTTTCCTTAAGCTCCGGGACATTCCCTTTGTCGTCCGCTTCCACGGCCTTGTTCTCAATGGAGCGTACCTGGGTGGCCTGCTCCACGGAAAGGGTGGAGCGGTTCAGGTGAATCATCAGGAAACTGTGCTGGGCGTTCACGCTGAGCTCTCCGGAAGAGATGGAGAGCGGAATCACATAGTCCGTGCTCTCGCCAATGGTCTGGGCGGCAAGTTTGGAGTCCCACTCTACCGTAAGCTCTTTCACCACATCCTTTTCGGCATAATCTATCCTGGTGTCGGAGAGGGTGTAGAGATATGCGGGGAGAGCCTTGTAGGAGGTTCCGTTTGCGGCATTGTACTCCTTGAGGACGGCTTTGTCGGCCTCTTCACCGGAGACTATGGAAACGCTGGCAGAGCTTTGTCCCTTGCCGTTTTTGGCTATGCCCACGCTTGCGGCTCCGGTGTGCACGGATGCCTCCACGACGGCGCTCCTTGCGGTAAGGCCGAAGCTGTCTTCCACCATGAAATTGTTACGGTCGTCCTTGAGACATCCGGTTGTGCCCAGGATGAGCGCGGCCATTAAAAATATCTGTTTTTTCATATCCATTGTCCTTTAAACTGCTACCAACCGGGGTTCTGGGTGTAATTTGTCATCTGGGCAATCTGGGGAGAGCCTATGGGGAAGAGGTAGTCCCTTTCCTGGAACACGCTTCTTCCGCCAATGTAGTCCCCGCTCACCCTTTCATAGGAATCCTCGTAGTTGTCGGCGGTTATGTGGAGGGTCCAGTTTTCGGTGTTGTATTCCTCCATGGCCTTCATCCAGCGGAGCATGTCGTAGTGGCGCTGGCCTTCCATGGCAAACTCGCACATGCGTTCCTGGAGAATGATCCAGCGCAGCCATTCGCGGCCGGTGCGGGTTACTTCGCCAACGGTGGAAGTGCCTTCGGCATTGTCAAAGTCAATGTCCGGGTAGGAAGTCCTGAGGCCGGGCAGACCGCTGCGCTCACGCACCTTGTCTATGTACTCAATGGCCTTGGATGCATCTCTCGCCGTCCTCTCGTTCTGGGCTTCGGCATAGCTCAGGTACACTTCGGCAAGCCTGAAAGCGGGATAGACGTACCTCATGCTCTGGTAGTCGGCGGTAAGGTCCTTTAGCGGGTTTCCGGCCTTGTAGAGGCGGCGCCACACATACCCCACGCGGTTGCAGGCGTCGGTTTCCGAGTACGGAGACGTGGCCGAAGGGGAGTTGTAGCAGGTGAACCTGACGGGGCCTCCGCTGTTTGTGGTGGAGGAGGGCCACCAGAAGCCGTTGGGCACAAAGTTGGAGTAGTAACGGGCGTCCCTTCCCACGGTTGTGTTGTGGGCCTTGAAAGGAGTGGCCCAGGAAGGATCCACGTCTACAAGCTGCTGGTAATTGTCCGTCCAGCCGCTGGTCTTATATCCGGACAGAGGGTCCACGATGGGGCGTGAATAGTCCAGAAGGCCTCCTGTCTTGTTGTACCCAAGGACAGGGTAGCGGCCGTTTTCCCACATTGGATAAGCGTCCACAAGTTTTAGGGAAGGAGAGGTGAGGGAGTATCCGGCAAGTGCTATCTTTCCGCCTGCGGGAGCCGCGTATGCAACGTCGCAGCCCTGTCCCAGGGACTCGTCGCCCCAGGAGCGGTACCACCATCCCCAGATAATCTCCGTGTTGATGCTCCAGTTCTGGAACCACGTGCACTGGTAGTTTGCAGCGGCTTTCTCAATGGGAGTTCCCGTTGCCGTGGCCGAAGAAGCAAGGTCGTACCTGCCAAGGGCGAAGATGTCTTCGGCCGCTTTCACGACATCGTCCCACTTGGCGGCGTCGTACTCAGGGAACAGCTTTTCTCCGCGTGAATTCTGGAAACCGTTGTAGATGCCGCTGCCGTTCTGGCCGTTGTAAAGCGGGGAGGCGCGGTACAGGAGGACGCGGGTCTTGAGGGCCATTGCGGCGCCCTTAGTGGCGCGTCCCTTGTTGGAGGCGAGGCTCAGGCCAAGGCCGTCGTCGTTCACTTCCACGCAAAGAAGCTCAATGGCCTTGTCAAGTTCGGAGACAATGAAGTCGAAGTTCTCGTCTACGGTATTGCGGTCCAGGGTTTCGGCCTTTACGCCTTGGTCGGCAGCCTCATCGCCCCACACAATCACGGGGCCCCACTGTCTCAGGAGCACAAAGTAGTAGTAGGCCCTGAGGAACCTGGCTTCGCCCTCCATCTGCTGGATGAGCCTGGGGGAGTCCTCCTTGTCAAGGTTGAGGTTGGTGAGGAAGGTTGTGCACTCGTTGATGCCGGTATAGAAGCGTTTCCAGGGATTTGCGCTGGCGTCGTCCACGGCGTTGTCGGCGCCGTATTCTCCGCGGCGCACCTTGTACCAGAATGTCTCGTACTGGGATTTTGCCACCAGGGATTCGTCGGAGCGGAGCACGGTTGCGCCCTCGTAGTTACGGATATTCTCGTCCCTTGGGATGTAAGAGTACAGATGGGCCAGGTAGCGCTTTACCGTGCTGGAGCGGCTCATGGTGTCTTCCAGGGTGGGCTGGTCCTTGAGGTTTATGTCAAAGAAAGAGTCGCAGGACACGGCTGCAAGGGCCATAATTGCAAGTATGTATATCTTTTTCATTGCTTCCGGTCTTTAGAAATTCAGGTTGATGCCAAGGCTCACGTTCCTTGTGAGCGGGTACACGTTGCCGTACTCGGATTCAAGTTCCGGATCCCAGAGCTTGAACTTGGAGAAAGTGAGAAGGTTCACTCCCTGGATGTAGAAGCGCACGGTGGAAAGCCCGGCCTTCTTTACCCATTTCTTGGGGAGGGTGTATCCCAGTTCGGCATTCTTGAGGCGCAGGAAACTCATGTCCTTCTGCCAGAAGGTAGACCTCAGCTGGTTGTTGGCCGAAGCTTCCACGGTGAAGCGGGGGTATTCGGCACGGGGGTCATTGGTCACTGACCAGCTGTTCTCAATTACGTCGGCGAACACCTGGCCCTGGATGAGGACGTTGGTGGCGGCGCCGCCGTAGAGGTTGTATCCGCCTATGAAGCGTGTAACGTGGGACATTCCGCTGAAAAAGACGCTGGCATCTATGCCCTTCCAGCCAAGACTGAGGCCGAAGCCGTAGTTGATTTCAGGGATGGTGGTGTAGCCGATAGGCACCATGTCGAAGTCGTTCACAATGCCGTCGCCGTTGATGTCGCGGTACTTGATGTCTCCGGGCTGGAGCACGCGGCCGTACTGGCTGGGCCAGGCGTCAATCTCTTCCTGGGTCATGAAAAGACCTTCGGCCACAAGGCCCCTCTGCTGGTTGTTGGCAAAGCCGGCGGTGTTTTGGTAAGGCCAAATCTGGGACGGCTTGTCATCGTAAACGCGGCGGTTGCGGTTGAAGGTGAAGTTGCCGCGGGCGGCAATTGAAAGCCCGTTTCCAAGGAGGTACTCGAACTGGGCCGAAGCGTCAAAGCCGGCGTTCTGCATTTCGCCGATGTTCACGTACTGGGTCTTTCTGAGGCCAACGGCGTCCGGGAGGCTCTGGCGGGTGATGAAGATGCCGCTGCGGTAGTCGTTGAAGTAGTCGAACTGCAGCTTGAGGTGGTCCCTGAAGAGGTTCATCTCAAAGCCCAGGTTGCGCTTCAGGGCCTCTTCCCATTCAATGTAGGGGTTGCCGATTTCTCCGGTTGCAACGCCGTCTACCCAGGCGCTGCGCTCGTTGCCCCAGTTGAAGCCGTTCACGCCGGTGATGTCCATGGTGGTGTTGTAGCCAAAACGGCGTCCGCCGCCAATCTGGTCGTTACCAACCTTGCCGATGGAGGCTTTGAACTTCAGGAGGGACACAACGTCCTTGATGGGGTCCCAGAACCTCTCGTTGGAGATAATGTAACCAACTGCGGCCGAAGGGAAAAAGCCGAAACGGTGGCCGGGGGAGAAGTTCTCGGAGCCGTTGTAGCCGAAGTTGAATTCGGCAAAATAACGGTCACGGTAGCTGTAGGTGGCACGTCCGGCGATACCCAGGCTCTTGCGGGGGAAGGTCTCCCAGTAGTCGAAGCCGGGGTGGGTGTTGGCGCGGTCCCTGAGGTAGTACAGGAACATTCCGCTCACCCTGTGACGGGATGCGAAGGTGCGTTCATAATTGGCCGAAGCCTCCACGTTGAGCACCGTATAACCGCTCTGGGAAGAGCTGGAGACGTTGATGTAACCGGCGGTGTTGTTCTGGGGGATGTATTCGCGGGTTGCGGGGTCCATGTAGTACACCCTGGGCAGGATGCCGTTGGTGACGGACGACGCCGTGCGGGCGTCCCAGGAAACCTGCACCTTAGCCGTGAGGCCTTCGGTGATGATTTCGGAGAAGTCCTG
>DGXO01000049.1 GCA_002395605.1 Bacteroidales bacterium UBA4230 | reverse complement strand
TGTTCGTGGATGGACTTCATGATGAAGTGAAGTTTTTCATCTACCTCTTCTCCGCTCCAGGAGATGTGTTCGGCATTCTGGGTCATTTCAAGGCCTGAAGTGGCTACGCCGCCTGCATTGACGGCCTTGCCGGGAGCGAAGAGTATGCCGTTGTGCTGGAAGAAGTGGATGGCTCCGGGCTGGCAGCCCATGTTGGAGACCTCGCAGCAGCACCAGCAGCCGTTTGCCTTCAGCTGTTTAGCATCTTCCTCTGAAAGCTCGTTCTGGAAGGCGCAAGGAAGGGCGATGTCCACGGGAACGCTCCAGCTCTTCTTGCCGGGAGTGAACTTGGCAAGTTCAGGGAACTTGACTGCCATATCCTCAACCTTATTGCGGTTGGATGCACGCATAACAAGCATGTAGTCAATCATTTCAGGGGTAATGCCGCCGGGGATTTCGCACACGCCGTCCGGGCCGGAAATGGCAACGACCTTTGCGCCAAGTTCGCGGGCCTTTGTTGCGGCGCCCCATGCTACGTTGCCGAAGCCGGAAAGAGCCACTTTCTTACCCTTGATGTCCTTGCCGGCCTTCTGGAGAAGGTGCTGGGTGAAGTACAGTGCACCGAAACCGGTGGCCTCAGGACGAAGTATGGATCCGCCCCAGGTGCCGCCCTTACCGGTGAGAACGCCGGTGTTGTACTGGCGGGCCAGTTTCTTGTACATGCCGTAGAGGTATCCGATTTCACGGCCGCCCACGCCGACGTCGCCTGCAGGGATATCCTGGTCAGGGCCGATGCAGTTCCAAAGCTCAAGCATGAAGGCCTGGCAGAAACGCATGATTTCGTCGTTGGACTTGCCCACGGGGTCGAAGTCCGAGCCGCCCTTTGCACCGCCCATAGGAAGGGTTGTGAGGGCGTTTTTAAAGGTCTGTTCAAAGCCCAGGAACTTGAGCATTGAAGGCGTCACGGCCTTATGGAAACGGAGACCGCCCTTATAGGGGCCGATGGCACTGTTGAACTGGATACGATAGCCGGTGTTGGTCTGGACCTCACCACGGTCGTCGATCCAGGTTACGCGGAAGGAAAAAATACGGTCGGGTTCTACAAGGCGCTCAACGATCTTTGCCTTTTCGAACTCCGGATGCTGGTTATAAACATCCTCAATAGATTCCAGAACTTCCTGAACAGCCTGCAGATACTCCTTTTCTCCGGGGTACTTGGCCTGGAGGCGTGCCATAATGTCCGTAGTTTTCATGATAGTTTTTAATTTAGTGTTATAATTTTGTTTACAAATTTACACAAGAAAACGCAATTTACAAACAATCCTTAAAGTATTTTGAAATTCCTCACTTCTTGCGTTTAGTGGGCCTTGCCACAAACTGGATGTCTATGTCTTCAATGGTGTAGCCCTTGAACTTGCGGCGGCCGAGGTGTTCGGCCACAATGGCCGAAAGTTCGTCGTCCACTACATCTCGGAAGGTGTGGTTTTCGCGGTCGTACATGTGTACGTGGGGCTCCGGGATGGCGTCGAAGAACATTTTCCCGGCGGCCGAAAGGCGGCGGGCGTAGATGTGGTTGTCGGAGAGCTCGGAGAGGATGTTATAGACGGACGCCACGGTAACCTTGATCCCGTTTTCGCGGAACTTCTCCACAATTTGGTCGGGGGACGCGTGCACCAGTTCCATCATCACGGTGTGCACGGCAATGCGGGGCCTGGTGGCCTTGAGCCCATGCCTGTGGAGCTGGGTCTTGAACTCGTCTATGCTGCGGACGGTCTTCTGGGGTTTTACTGCCATTGCCGAAGAAGTGACTTTGCGTTTGCTATTGCCTCCGGGGTAACCGTGGAGCCTGAAAGCATTCGGGCAATCTCCTGCACCCGGCCTTCGGCATCAAGTTTCCGAACGGAAGTTACGCCCTGGGCCTTGGAGACAAGGTAATGGGCGCTTCCCTTTGCGGCCACCTGCGGGAGGTGCGTTATTGCAAAAACCTGCATGTTTTCCCCCATGGAGCACACCATGGAGCCCATTTTGTCTGCGGTGCTGCCGGAAACGCCGGTGTCAATTTCATCGAACACCAGGGCCGGCATATGTGTAAGTGCGGCCATCATGGCCTTGAGGCTGAGCATTATACGGGAAAGTTCACCGCCGGATGCAGCCTTGGCAACGTCCTGCGGCGCACGGCCGGTAGACGAAAACAGGAAGTCCACCGCGCTCTCCCCTACCTTCACCTCAAATTTAGCGTTCTCAAGGTCCAGGAAGCGGAGTTTTTCCTCTATGGCCGAAGAAAACGGCCCTGCGGCGGCGCTCCGTTTCTTAAACAGCTGAGCCTTAAGGGCTTCAAAGGCATCCGATGCCTCCTTCACCTTCTTTTCCAGCGCAGCTTCGTCGTCCTCAATTGTCTCCGCGCTGTCTACAAGGGCCTTCAGGCGGTCTTTTTCGGCCAGAAGCTCTTCCAGCGACGCCGCGCCGTAGTTGTGCATGAGTCCGTATAGCGTGGAAAGCCTTTCTTCCACCTGCTCAAGTGCCTCCGGCGACGCCTCCGTGCGTGAATCAAGGCTCTCAATTTCGGCCTCTATGTCCTCTATCTCCACGCGGGCGCTCTCCAGCCTCCCGGCAAGCTCCTCCAGAGACGGAATGAATGCCGATATCTTCTCCAGCGTCCTCACCGCCTCCTTGATGGATGTGAGCACGTCATGCCCGGCCTGACCGGGCATCTGGGATAGCAGCGCCACCGCTTCCTGAAGCCTCTCCTTTATTTCTTCGGCGTGGGCCAGGGACTTCTGGCGGGCCTCAAGGTCCTCCAGTTCCCCGCTCACAAGACGGGCCTCCTCAAGGCGCTGCCAACGTGAGAAGTTATACTCCTTGTCCCTCAGCGCCAGGGCCTTCCTTTCACGGAGTTCGCCAAGTTCCCTCCGGGCCGAAGAAAGGGCCGAAGCCGCGGCTTCCGTCTTTTCCCTGAGCTCCACCGTACCGGCGTACAGGTCAAGCGCTTCCGTGCGGAAACGGGCATCCTGCAGCCTCAGGGTCTGGTGCTGCGAATGGATGTCTATAAGAAGGGAAGCAATCTCCTGTAGGTCTGCCACCGACACAGGCTCGTCCCCGGCAAAGCACCGGGACCGCCCGCTTTTTGAGACTACGCGCCTGAGAAGAAGGGAATCGCCGTCCGGGGGGATGTCCTTTTCCTCCATCACTTTCCGGAGGGCGGCGTCTATGCTGAAGCTGGCCTCAACCACGCAGTTTTCCCCGTGGGGGCCCACCATCCCGGAATCCGCCTTGGAGCCCAAAACAAGGCTCAGGGCACCCAGGAGGATGCTTTTTCCGGCGCCGGTCTCTCCGCTTATAATGACAAGACCCTCCGGAAATTCAAGATCCAGAGAGCCTATCAGAATGTAGTTGGAAACGCTTAGAGACCTGAGCATTATTCTGCGCTTATTCTTCCTCCTCCTCAACGGGCTTGATGTCGTGGGTCTCGGCTTCGCCGGCCTCACGATAGTAGAGGTCTCCGTTTTCAAATTCGGAGATGGCCACGAGGTCCGGCTTGGGCTGGCGCTCGTAGTACTTGGAGATTTCAATCTGCTCCTTGTTCTCAAACACTTCCTCCATGGTGTCGCGGTCGTTGCGGAACTCCTCAAGCTTTTTCATGAGTTCCTTTTTTTCGGCCGCTGCTATCTGGTTGGCCCTCTTGTAGAGGATAACCACTGATTCATAGATGTTTCCCGTAGGAGCCGCAAGGTTCTTGATGTCGCGGGTTACGGTGTTCTGGGGTACTTTCTTCTTTTCCATATTCTCTTATTATCCCGGTTATTATCCCGGTCTTCCGGACTAAAACTTTTTCTCCCAAAAAAGGTCGAAAAAGTTTTGTCCGTCAGACCTTATCCTATTTATCCTATATAATTACCATTCTATATAGATTACCAGAGTTTTTTTCCGGAAGTTTCAATTATTTTTCATTCACCTGGCGGTACAGGCGGTCAAGTTCATGGCGGTAGTGGGACTCCGGGTACTCGCTGATGAAATTGAGGTAGTCGTCCGTGAACACCAGGAAGCGCTCTTTCTGCTTTTCCTTCACGCTCAGGCGGGCGTAGTGATAGGATGCCATTGCGGTATAGTAGAGGACATCCTCACGGTAAACGTTGTCGGAGTTGGTCTTGAGGACGTTGCGAAGCTTCACGCGGGCGCTGAGGTAGTCCTCCATGCGGTAGTACTGCCTTCCGGCCTCGTAGTCCTTGCGGTCCAGCCTCTCCTGAAGGTCCTTAAGCATATTCTGGCACGCAGGGAGATGGATGTCGTCCTCCGGATGCTCCCTCACATATTCATTTATTGCGGCCATGCAGGCGCGCGTGGGGTTCTGGTCCAGCTCCCAGCGGTAGGTGGCCCTGTACAGGCAGTCCAGCCTGTAGAACTGGGCGTCCGGGGTGAAGGGGCTCTGGGGGAAGCTCTCCACAAACTTGGAGAAGTTGGATTCGGCCGTATAGTAGTCCTTGGCCCTGTAGTTGGAAAGGCCCCAGTAGTACTGCACGGTGTCGTCGCGGGAAGTTCCGCTTGTGAGAACCGCCATTGACTCAAACAGTTGGGCCGACTTCTGGTACTTCTTTGCCGCAAAGTAATCCATGGCGGCCTTGTACTTTGCATCTACGTCGTTGGATGCCAGAAGGACCTCGTATTGGCTCTTGCAGGATACAAGGGCCAGTGCCGAAAGAAGAAGGATGACTAACGCTTTTCTCATTTTGTCTGGAGGAATTTCTCTGCGTCACGGGCTGCGATGCAACCGGACGCTGCGGCCGTCACGGCCTGCTTGTATGTGGGATCCTGGACATCACCGGCGGCAAAAACGCCGTCTACGCTGGTGCAGGAGCTCTTTCCCTTTGTAACTATGAAGCCTGCGGGATCAAGTTCCAGCTGCCCTTCAAAGAGCTTGGAGCCGGGCTCGTGGCCAATTGCAAGGAAGAAGCCGTCCGTCTCAATTTCAAACACGGTGCCGTCCTTGCGGAGCAGCCTCACGCCCGTGACGGCGGTGCCGTCCCCGAGGACTTCCTGGGTGTTGCAGTTCCAAAGGACCTCTATGTTGGGGGTGCTCAGGACCCTCTCGCCCATAATCTTGGAAGCGCGGAAAACATCCCTGCGCACAATCATGTACACCTTCTTTGCAAGGCCGGCAAGGTAAAGGGCTTCCTCGCAGGCGGTGTCTCCGCCGCCCACCACCGCAACGGTGCGTTTGCGGTAGAAGAAGCCGTCGCAGGTGGCGCAGGCCGATACTCCCATGCCCATGTACTTTTTCTCGCTCTCCAGCCCAAGGTACTTTGCCTGGGCGCCGGTGGCTATGATAAGTGTTTCGGCCTCAATATCTTTCTCTCCGTCAATTGTAATTACAAACGGGCGCTTGGAAATGTCTGCCTTGGTTGCCGAACCCTGCCTTATGTCGGCCCCGAAACTGCGTGCCTGCTCCCTCATTCCGTCCGTGAGGGTGAGGGCGTCCACGCCGCCGGGGAAACCGGGGAAATTCTCAACCACGGTGGTTGTGGTGAGCTGCCCGCCGGGCTGTATTCCCTCATACAGCACGGGATCCATGTTTGCACGCGCTGCGTATATCGCGGCCGTAAATCCGGCAGGACCTCCGCCCAGTATAAGGCACTTTACTTTTTCCATATATTATCTTTCCAGTGAAGTTGTGAAATCTTTGCGGTAAACTATGCGGCGAACGGCCTTGTTGACTCCGTTGCCGAATTCGTCGGGCTCAAGGAAGAAGTCCGTGTGAAGGCCGCGGGCATAACCCGTGCCCTTTGTGGCGCGCTCCATGAAATAGCGGGCGGTGTCGTAGCCTTGGAAGGCAAACTGGGAAGGCTCCGTCTTGAAAAGAGCCCTGTAGGCCCTTACAAAGGCATCTACCTTGGGATTTGAGTAATCCACAAAGTACGATGTGCTTATGTGAAGGCGCGCGGCGTGGTAGTCGCTGCCCTCAATGGTTTCAAAGGTGCGAACCTTTGAGGGAGCGTACATCACAACGTCAAAGCCCTTTCCCATCATTATGCCGATGTTACGCACAACATCACCAACGAAGGCCTCGCTTTCGGAGGCCACCACAATGCGGTTTTCGCCGTCCCTCAGGAGCATGCGTTCCAGCGTTGCGGGGATGGAGGTACCTTCCACAATTGCGTAGCTGAGGATTTCGTAGGGGGTCTCGTTGCGTGCAAGGGCGCTACGGATTGCAACTGATGCCGAAACATTTGCGGCGCCTTTTTCCGTTATGAGGATAATCTTGGAGGAGCCTTCGTAGAGGCTCTCCCCCACCCAGCTTGCAAGGTCTTCCCACTGGCGTTCAACGGATGTGGGAGCCTGCACAAAGCCGGTATATCTCTGGCTGAGGGCCGCTGTGCGCTGGTCCAGCGGCGAGACCACGTTCACCCGGCCTTCCACCCTCTGGAGCACGGCCTCCATGTCCCTGGAGGCGATGGGACCCAGCACGAAGTCCCCTTTCACGAGGGTTTCCACGGAAGGCATTCCGGCCGTAAGGTCAAACACGTTCATCTTCACCTTCAGGCCTTCGGCCTCCATGTCCTTCACGGCCATGAGAACGCCGGAGTAGAAGTCCATGTTAAGTTCTCCGGCCTTTCCGGCAGCCTTGAGGGGCAGTACAAGTGAGAATTCAACGTCTTCCTTGGGAGTGAAGGCAAGAACGGGCACTTCATCTTCAGATTCCCGGTCTGTGCCGGGCACAACATCTACATTGTCGTCAGCTTTGTCACTGTCCGCCTTATCGTCATTGCCTGGCTTATCGTCATTGCCGGCTTGACCGGCAATCTCTCCCACAGCCACCGCCTGTTTCACGGGAATCTTAAGTACCTGCCGGGAAGTGAGTTTCCGGCTCTTGAGGCCGTTGTACTCCATAAGTTCCTTGGCGGAGATGTTGTATTTGCGGGCAATGTCGTCTATGTCCTCGTACCACTTTACGGTGTGCTCCGTGTAGTTCTGGGAAGTGACTTCCTGCACCGGGGCCTCACGGTAAGGCACCAGCAGGATGGCGTTTTTCTGGAGGCCGGTTTCACGGAGTGTGGGGTTGGCCTCGTAGAGTTCTTCCTCGGTGACGCCGTAAGCCTTGGTGATGCCGTAAATTGTCTGGCGCTCAAGAACAACATGCGAAAGGTACACCTTGCCGCCCAGCTTGACCTTTTCCTTGGATACGGTTATGGGCGTAGGAACGTATTCCTGCGCCATGAGGGCCGGGCACAGCAGCGTGCCTGCCAAAAGTATCAGTATTGTAAGAAAACGTTTCATATCTATAACGTTTTTGCAAATTCCGTAAGTGCCATGGCATAGGCGCTCCAACTGAGGAGCTTGCCCTGGCGAACCATGGCCTTGACGCATCTTTCGCGGATGGAGTCGTCGGCGAAAAACCTCAGGATTTCCGCGCGCACGACGTCAGGGTCCGGGCTGGATGCGACAATTCCCGTGCCAGTGTCTCCTACTTCGGCCTTGAGACCGCCAACATCCGTGACCAGCATGGGCACCTGGAAGTGGCAGGCGATTGCACCGACACCGCTTTGGGTGGCACTGCGGTAAGGGAGCACCACAAGGTCGGATTCGGAGAAATACTTCTTGACCTCGGAGTCCCTCACATAGCCTTCGTAGACCTCTATGCGGTCTTTTCCGGGAATGGTGTCTATGATGCGGGCGTATTTCTCAAAGGAGCCGTAGCACTCTCCGGCAATTATGAGCCTGTAGTCCTCCGGGAGGTCACGGAACGCCTCCAGGAGTATGTCCAGCCCTTTGTATTCCCTTATGAGGCCGAAGAAAAGAAGGGTCTTCTTGCTGGCATCCTTCCTTGGAAGTTTTTCACCGAAGTGGGTGTACATGGGGTGCTGCTTCACTATGTGATGGGCAAGGGGCCTTAGCCGAAGGAGGTCGTCCTCCACGCTTGGCGACATGCACATGTAGCCGTCACATGCCTGCAGGAACCACTTTGTGAGCGGAATGTCAAACCAGTGGGGCTCATGCGGAACCACGTTGTGAAGGAGCCCGAGGACCTTTTTGACTCCGCTTCTTCTGGCAACGAAGGACAGAGGAAGGGCAAACCAGCTCATCCAGTAAGGGAGGATGAGGACGTCCGGCTTCCAGTTATGGATGGAGATGGCCGTCTTGACCCAGGTGAAGGGATTTATGGTGTCCAGCATTGCGCTTGACTCCACCTTCACGGCCTCATCTTCCGGGGTAACGTACTGGGTTTTGCCGGGGAAGAAGAAAGAGGGGTACTGCCTTGTGAAATTCCACGCCTTTACTATATGACATTTTCCCAGCTCCTGCAAAAGAGATGCATTGAACTGGGAAATGCCACCCCTGAACGGGTAGAAACATGATAGCAGGGCGATGCGCATGGCAGGGCCTTTTCTTTATTTCTTGGAAGCTTCCTTAGTCTTGATGTAGGCGGCGTTAAGGCCTGCAAGGAGGTCTTCCGTGATGTCCAGACGGGGGTCACCGGTGACAACGGGAGTTGAGAGGATGGGACCGGCGGTGGTGAGGATGAGGGCGTACTGGTGATCTGCGTTGTACTCCTTGACATACTCTGAGATTGCGTTTGCAATCTGGTTCATCATAACCTGCTGTTCCTCGCTCATTTCCTGCTGCTTGCGCATTACGTACTGCTGATAGTCCTGCTGCTGCTGCTGGATTTTCTGGTACTGTGCCTGGGCCACGGAGTTGGTGAGGAGGCCTTTGTCCACTTTGTTCTGGAAATCCGCCATGTCTTTTTCCAGTTTCTTGCCGCGGCGGTCGATTTCGGCCTGGATGCCGGAAGTCTTGGTCTCGAACACGGAATTGAGGTCATTGGCCATGTCGTAGCCTTCCATGACTTTGTCCATGTTGAAGAATACGATGCTGCCGGCTACTGCTGTGCTGTCCTCTGCGGATGCTGCGGCTGCGGGGGCTGCTGCCTGGTTCTGGTTGCAGGACGCTGCAAGAGCCATGATAGCGACGAGGCCTGCGATGATGCTGATGTTCTTTTTCATTATTGAGTTTTAAAATTTTGTCAAGTTTGCAAAGATAACTATTTTTTGCGGATTTCCGTAAGGTAGGCCTTAATAGTTTCACTGAGGCCAAGATACAGGGCGTCACTGATGAGCGCGTGGCCGATGGACACCTCATCTGTCCAGGGGATGGTGCGGATGAAGTAGTTGAGATTCTCAAGGGAAAGGTCATGCCCGGCGTTTAGCCCCAGGCCCGCCTCCCTTGCCGCCAGGGCGGCCTTGAGGTACGGTGCGATGGCCGTCTCAGGGTCCTTGGGGTAGTTTTCGGCATAGGCCGCGGTGTAAAGCTCAACTCTGTCGGCGCCGCACTTTGCCGCGCCGAAGGCCATTTCCGGGATGGGGTCTATGAAGATGGAGGTGCGGATGCCCTTTGCCTTGAATGTTTTGCAAAGGTCCGTGAGGAGGGCCTCATTCTTTATGGTGTCCCAGCCGGCGTTGGAGGTGATGGCGTTTTGGCCGTCCGGCACCAGCGTAACCTGGTCCGGGACCACTTCCAGCACAAGGTCCACGAAACTTTGCACGGTGGGGTTGCCCTCAATGTTGAATTCCGTCTTGATGGTGGGGCGGATTTGCCGGACATCGGCGTACCTTATGTGGCGTTCGTCCGGGCGTGGATGCACCGTAATGCCTTCTGCGCCGAATTCCTCACAGCGGACGGCGGCCAGCGCAACGTCCGGAACGGAGCCACCGCGCGCATTGCGGATGGTGGCAATTTTATTGATATTTACACTTAAACGAGTCATGTCTGTACCATTTACTTCGCAAAATTAAGGATTTTTCTAAGAAAAGTGTTAATTTTGGCGTCTGATTCTTTAGGAACACATATGAAAATCGGATATTTCATCTTGAACGACTCCATTCGCCGGGACTCCCGCATGGCCGCCCTGGTGAAGGACTTGGAAGACGCCACCTTCGAGGTCTATGAGATAAAATCCAAGGCCGATGTCCGCCCTGAAACAGACCTTGTGCTTTCCATGGGCGGCGACGGAACTTTCCTCAGCGCAGCCCATACGGTGGCCGATATCGGCCTGCCGGTGCTTGGCGTCAATTTCGGCCGAATTGGTTTCCTCTGCGAAAACCGCCCGGAGGCCGTGAAAAAGGCGCTTGTGGAGGGAGACTTCTCCATAGAATACCGTACGGTGCTTAACGCCACGCTGAAGGGCCCGGAGGCCAGGAAGTCAATCGGCCTTCTCCCCTATTCCGTAAACGAGGTTGCGCTTCACCGCAGCGGGTCTTCCGTGCTTGGAATCCACGTGAGCGTAAACGGGGAGCCCCTGCCCACCTATTGGGCCGACGGCATCCTTGTGGCAACGCCTTCAGGCTCAACCGCTTACTCGCTGTCGGTTGGCGGCCCCATCTGTATGCCGGACACCAAGGTGCTGGTGCTGGCCCCTATTTCCCCCCACAACCTCAACGTGAGGCCTATCGTAATCTCTGAATCGGCCAAGATTGACATATCCTTCGAGTCCCGTGACGGCCGCGCCACCATGTCCATGGACAACCGCGTGGTGGAAATCCAGCCGGAATGGACAATTCATGTGGAGATGGCACAGTTTTCGCTTAAACGAGTCCGGCTCCCTGAATCGGGGTTTGTGAAGGCCCTCACCTCACGCCTTTTCTGGGGAGAAGACATGCGAAACAACGAATAAGACTGTTATGGAAAGGATACCGCAGCAC
>DGXO01000043.1:17554-30022 GCA_002395605.1 Bacteroidales bacterium UBA4230 | reverse complement strand
ACCTACCAGATTAACATGGGCCCCGGAAGCCTAACCTCAACTACCAGTTCAGGTTCCCTCCAGAGTAACTACTACCAGTTCGGCACAAGCACCGGCTCCTACAACACCATCTACACCGGAAGTGCCGAAGGCGCCCTTGGAAACCCTCTGGTAACCTGGGAAAAGAGTGAGAAGATTAGCGCCGGCCTGGAGACCAAGTTCCTGAGCGACAGGCTCTATTTCAACGCCGACTTCTTCTACGAGAACAGGCGTGACATCCTCACCACACTTGGCGTAATTCCCGTCACCTTCGGCGTTCCCTCGTGGGATACGGCGGCCGTGAACGTGGGTCAGGTGACAAACCGCGGTTATGAGTTGGTGCTTGGCTGGAATGAAAAACGCGGAGACCTCCGTTATTATATTGAAGGTAACGTAACCTACGCCAAGAACAAGATAGAGTACATGGCCGAAGCCCCCAATCCCTACGACTGGATGAACCAGACAGGGCATTCTATCGGCCAGTATTACGGATACAAGACCGACGGCTTCTACGACACCCTTGAGGAGCTGAACAACCGTCCGTACTTCTCCCAGAGCGCCGGAGCCGTGACCCTCGGCGACATCAAGTACGTAGACCTTGACGGCGACGGCGTAATCGACTCCAAGGACCAGGGCCCCATAGGCTACCCCAACCGCCCCATGCTCAACTTCGGCGGCAAGATTGGAGTAAGCTACAAGGGCTTTGACCTTAAGATTGTGCTTTCAGGTACGGCAATGGGCTCCTACTACATCGCCCGTATCACCAGCCCGTTCTTCAAGAGGGCCGGTAACGCCTTCCTGTGGCAGTATGAAGGCCGATGGACCCCCGAAAAAGTGGCCGCCGGCACGCCCATCACCTATCCCCGCGCCGTATACGACGCCAGCCAGGACCACTACGACTTCGGCCCCAAGAGCCAGCTCTGGGCCCTGCCATCGGACCACCTGAGAGTAAAGAACGTGGAGTTCGGCTACACCTTCCCGCAGAATTCGGCCTTCCTGAGGAAAGCCCGGATCTCCCAGCTGAGGCTGTACATCAACGCAAACAACCTCTTCACGCTGTTTGACCAGATGAGCCGATACGGAATCGACCCCGAAACCAAGGACAACCTTGGCGGCAGCGAGGGCAACATCTCCTACGTGTTCCCTCTCACCCGTACCACCAACATCGGCGTAAACATCAACTTCTAAACGGACAGGATTATGAAAAAGATACGCATAGTAGCAATCATGACCGCAGTGCTTATGAGCGTAAGCGGCTGCAACCTGTTCCTGGAGATGCCGGAGGTAACCGGCAGCGTCTACCTTGAAGACGTGTTCTCCAACAGAAAAGACACCGAGGGCATGCTCTGGAGAGCATACCACAGGGGCCTCCGCGAAGGCCTGCCGGAAGGCTGGGCCATCAACCACGGCACCCTTGCATCCCTGTCCGGCGAAATCACCCGCGGATACAGCTGGCACGCCGGCTACAACCTTGTGGTAAACGGCCCCACAACCGTCCTGGATGCCTCCGGGCAGTTCCAGGGCGCACCTGCAGACTTCAACGAGAACTGGGAAGTGATAAGGGCCTGCTGGATCATTATCGCCAACATAGACAAGTGCCCGGAGCTCTCCGACGAAATGAAGGAGTACATGAAGGGAGAAGCCTACGCGCTCATCGCCTACCGCTATGTGGGCATGTTCCAGCGCTGGGGCGGCGTTCCCATCGTGCGCCAGGCCAACGAGATGACAGACGACATAGCATTCCCCCGCGCATCGGCCCAAAAGACCCTGGATTTTGCGCTGGAGATGATTAATGAGGCCGAAACACGCCTCCCGGACACCTGGACGGACATTGAGCCCGGCTGCGGAGACAAGTGGGAAGGCCGAATCACAAAGGGTGCGGTGCTTGCCATGAAGGCCCGCCTCCTCACCTTCGCCGCCCGTCCGCTTTTCAACGCAGAGCAGTCCTACGCCAAGGAATTCGGCATGGCTTACAGTGCGGATTCCCTCATTTGGCTTGAGGGCTACGACAAAGAGCGCTACAAGAAGGCCATAGACGCCCACCTTGCAGTGATTGAATGGGGTAAAGCCCACGGCAAACACCTTATTTTCACCGCCGGAGAGGGTAATCGCAACACCTTTGAGCAGGCAATCGACGACTACGGTCGCGGTGTCTCTGAGCTCAACGGCCCCGAAACCCTCCTTGCCTTCAAGATCGAGAGTGACCAGCAGGTATACAACAACATGACCGAAGGTTACAACTGGAGCGCCTATGTAGACGCCGGCGAACGTTCCCTGCGTGGCGTCCTCACCAACTTCGTGCGCCTTTACCGCGACAAAGACGGCGGAGAGATTGACTGGCCTGTGGTTGGAGAAGCAGCCCCCCGCGACATCTCCGACTTTGCCGCCAACATAGACAAGATTGAGCCCCGCTTCCGCGTAGACATCTGTGTACCAGGCAAATACGGCCGCTCCAACGACGGCGACGCCAAGTGGAACGAGGGCATCTGGTATATGGGAAGCCTTACCTCCGACGCCGCAATCGCAGCCTCCATGTCCCGTGCCATCGAAGGCCGCTCAATTGGCGTTCCCACCAAGTTCTACTACAAGGCCGGCGCCCGCCGCTGGTTCGAGTTCCCGCTGTTCCGCCTGGCCGAAGCCTACATGTCCCTGGCCGAATGCTACAACGAGTACGGAGACGCTGCCAACGCCCTTAAGTACCTGAATATCATAAGGAACAGGGCGGGACTTCCGTCAGTGGCGGAGACAGACCAGGCCAAACTGCGTGAACTGATAGTGCGCGAAAGGGCCCTTGAATTCTTCGAGGAAAACCAGCGCTACTACGACGTCAAGCACTGGAAGCATCCGGATATCGGCACCAAGATCCTTGGCGGCCCCATGACGGAGATTTCCTTCCTGACCACCGACGGCGCCAACACCATGGCAGCCCTCATCTCCTACTGGGACGCCTACTCATACACTGGCTACTGGCATCCCAAGTGGTTCCTTGAGCCTTTCCGCCAGGACGAGGTCAACAAGGGCATAATAGCACAGAACCCCGGTTATTAACAGATAAATCCGTAGAGCAATGAAAAAACACTTCATAATTACAGTTGCGGCGGGACTCCTTGCTTCCCTTGCGGGTTATTCCCAGGACCTTGCCAACTTTACGGACGCCCTGGAGGGCAAGTATCCGGGCCTTACCGTCATAAGAAACGACGGCACCCCCGGCGCCGGAGTCCCCAGGATGATGATCCGCGGAATTGGCTCCTTTGCGCAGGGGACCGACGTCAACACCCTCAAGATCTTTGTGGACGGCTTTGAGGTCCAGCAGGATTTCATAAGCTATCTTTCCCCGGAAGAAATTGAGTCCGTGGTAGTTTGCAAGAATGCCGCAGACCTTGCCGAATACGGCATGAACGGCGCAAACGGCGTGCTGGCAATCACCACCAAGCGCGGCACCGTGGGCGCCCCCGTAATCACCTTCAAGACCCGCGGCGGAGTCCAGATGCCCATCAATGTGGCAAAACCCCTGAACTCCCGGCGCTACGCCGCCCTCTACAACCAGGCCTGGAGCAACGACCACGGCCGTGAGTGGGACCCCTACTACGACTTTGAGGCCATGAACGCCTACAAAGCCGGCGAAGGCATAGACGTAAACTGGTACGACGAAGTCTTCAAGCCCCTCACCAACTATGCCGACGGCTCCCTTTCCATCCGCGGCGGCTCCAACACGGCCCTTTACAGCGTTGTGCTTGACTATGCCAACCAGCAGGGCTTCCTTAACGTAAGGAACACGGACCGCACCAAGAACGTCTCCTTTGTGAAATACGGCATCCGCACCAATCTTGACATGAAGCTCAATGACATCTTCACGGTGAGCGTGGATGTGGGCGGCCGCCTTGAAGACCGCAACCGTCCCAACTACAGCGTTTACCAGCTTGTGAACGATGTAATGAGCTATCCGTCAAATATTTACCCCATTTTTGACGCAGATGCCACAGACCCTATTTCCAACTACTCCGGTACGGCGGTTCATCCCAACAACCCCGTAGGTTCGCTCTCAGGACTTGGATGGACCACAAGCCGCACCAAGCTCATGCAGGCCAACTTTAAGTTCAAGGAAGACCTAGGTTCCCTTGTCAAGGGCCTATACCTACTGCAAGGCTTCTCCTTCTACTCCAGGACCATCGGCAACACCGCAAAAACGCGCACCTACGCCCGTTACAACCAGGGTGTTCCACAAACCGCCGACATTTCCACCTACATCCGCTCAAATGGCTACTGGAGCTCCGGCAAGGAGAACTGGATGCAGGGCAACGTAACCGTGGGCTGGGACTCAGAATTCGGCCTTCACACCCTTAGGACAAAGCTGGACGCCCGCATCTCCGACTTCAGCGGCAGCGGCAGCGCCTTCTACAACTGGAAGTACCGCTACGCCAACTTTGTTGCAAGGGCCGACTGGGCATACGACTCCCGCTTTGACGCCACCCTGGCCCTCTCCGTGTTCGGCTCAGACGCCTACGCTCCCGGAAAGAGCTTCGTTCCCTATCCCACCGTGGGCTTTGGATGGAACCTCTCCAACGAGGAATTCCTGAAGAGCAGCCCCGTGGTTAACAAACTGAGGCTCAGGGCTTCGGCCGGATTTACCGGAGCCACGGAAGCCTATGTGGGAATTGAGGGATTCGAGACCAATGGCAGGTATCTCTATGAGCAGTACTACACCTGGACCGGCAGCTTTGTCCAGGGCATGGGCCCCAACTTCGGAGGCGGCGCCAGCGGCATCCGTCCGCTGTTCATGAGCCACCCGGACGTTACGGCCGAAAAGAGCCTGAAGGCCGATATCGGCGTAGAGGCCATCCTCTGGAACCTCCTTACCGTCAAGGCCGATTACTTTGCCGATTACCGCACCGGCATCCTCACCCCGGACAACACCCTTATGGATTACAATGGCGCCCAGGTTGCATACACCAACCTTGGCAAGATGTTCAACCACGGCGTGGACGCCCAGTTTGTGGTTGCCAAAAAGAGCGGAGAGGTTGACTGGAGCGTATTCGGGAACGTCCTCTTTGCGAAGAACAAGGTCATTGAGATGGGCGAAGTTGGGGCCAAATACCCCTACAACGCCGTCACAGGCCTCCCTTACGGCACCAGGATGGGCCTTGAGAACACCGGTTTCTACAAGGTCACTGACTTCGACCTTGACGGAGAGCTGAACATGGGCCTTCCCGTTCCCCTTTACGGTGCAATCCAGCCCGGAGACCTCAAGTACAAGGACCAGGACGGGGATTCCTTCATTGACGACACCGATATCGTGAAAGTCGGCAACCCTTCCTATCCGTCACTCACCCTCAGCCTCGGCGGCGAAGTCAAATACAAGGGCTTCGACCTTTCCTTCCTCATCACCGGCAGCGCAGGCTCCACCGTGAACCTCATGGACTACGACGAATGGAAGCCCTTCCTGAACTACGGAAACGCCTTTGAGTGGGCCGAAGGTGCCTGGGTATACTACCCCGAGGCCAAGCTTGACACCCGCGAAACCGCCACGTTCCCCCGCCTTTCCACCGGCCAGAACGACAACAACTACCACGCAAGCTCCTTCTGGGTGAAGGACAACGCCTGGCTGCGCCTTCAGGAAGTGGAACTTGGCTACACCATTCCGCTCAACACAAAGGCCATCAAGAACTTCCGCGTCTGCGTAACCGGATACAACCTCCTTACGCTGAGCACTCTCCTGGCCAAATACAAGATGGACCCGGAAACGGCCAATTACGGATATCCCGCTTCAAAGGCGGTAAACCTTGGACTTCAAATAAGTTTCTAAGAGTATGAGCACAAGTAGGATATACACTATAATCATTGCAGCGGCGGCAGCACTCATGCTCCCTTCCTGCACCAAGTTCCTCAACACCCGCACTGATGTCTTTGACACCATGGACAGGCTCCAGACACGTTCCAGCACGCTCACAAGCTTTGCATACGCGTACTATACCCCCATGGGCAACGGCTTCAACGTGATAGACGGGAACCTCTTTGCCAGCGCCTCCGACGAAGCCGAACAGGCCGCCCCCACCTCCGAAGCCCAGACCTTCAACAGGGGCCTTCTTTCGGCCGATCTGAACCCGCTCGCCTACAAGTACGTAAACTACTACGAGGGCATACGCGCGGCGCACTTCTTCCTGGATTACGCCAAGGACGGAGAAAACTTCCTGGCGCTGAACAGGGACACCAGCACGGTTTACAACCCGGATGGCACCATCTACAGCACGGAGCAGCCCAAGGCCTACAAGAGAGACTGCATCAACCTTGCATGGCAGCGGGCCGAAGCCTACATTGCCGAAGCTTACTATTATGGTGAGCTCATCAAGATGTACGGCGGCGTTCCGCTCATAGACCCCGAAACCGGAATGGCCCGCCAGGCCACCTACGACGAGGTTGTGGACCATATCGTGAAGCTTATCGACGACCATGTGGATGAGCTCAACCTTGACTGGAGGGTGGCGCTTGACCAGACCCCGGACAACGCCATAGCAGACGTTGCAAACTGGAACTTCCGCGACGAAACCGGCCGCTTCGACCGCACCGCAGCCCTTGCCATAAAGGCCCGCGTGCTCCTTTACGCAGCCAGCCCCCGCAACAACCCCATGGACGACGTAGAGAAATGGGAGAGGGCCGCAAAGGCAGCCAACGACGTGATCCAGCTCCGCAAAGCCATCTTCGCAAAGGGATTCGGCTTTGGAGAAGGCGCCAAGAGCTACCCGGACTGGCATATGCCCGCCAACAGGGACTACGGTAACTACTTCATAAAGAACAACTCCACCTCCGACGTCGAGTCCATCTTCCTGGTACGCCAGGCTGCCGGCAGCGCCCCCGAGGCTGCCAACTATCCCGTGGCCACCCGCGGCGGCAACAGCGGAGTTTGCCCTACGCAGAACCTTGTGGACGCCTATGAGTATGTCGGCCCCCAGGTAGCGGACCCTTACGCAAACAGGGATCCCCGTCTTGCAGCTACAATAGTGACCAACGGCAGCACTTGGAACGGAACCACCATAGATGAGTCCAAGGGCGGAAACTATGACTCCCGCACTGCAGGCGCAAGCCCCACCGGATACTACCTCAAGAAGTTCCTTGCACCCAACCTCAACCTTGTTGAAGGCGGTAGCACAGACCACGTATGGCCCCTTTACCGCTATGCCGAAGTCCTTTTGAACTATGCCGAAGCAATGAACGAGGCCTACGGCCCGGACGCAGACCCTGAGGGTTACGGAATGACTGCACGTCAGGCACTTACGGAAGTAAGGAACAGCGCCAGCACATCCCTCCCGGCCGTTACGGCGGCATCCAAGTCCGACTTCCGCAATGCCGTGAAGCAGGAGCGCCGCGTAGAGCTTGCCTTTGAAGACCACCGCTACTGGGACCTTCTCCGCTGGAAAGACGCAATGAGCGTACTCAACAAGTCCATCAAGGGCGTTTCCGTAAGGAAGAACCAACTGGGCGGCTTCCAGTACACCTTCCCTACAGTGGCCTACCGCACATTCTATGAGCGCAACTACTACTTCCCCTTCACCCGCAAGGAGATTGCAAACGGCGCAGGCGCAATTACCCAGAACCCTGAATACAACTAGATATGAAAGCATTTAAGATAATTCTTACCGCAGCCCTTTCCCTTGCGCTTTGCGCCTGCGGAAAGGAGGATGCAAACAAGGACTACGGCTTTGCCAAGGTATACATCCCGCAGGCCACGGTGACGGGTATAGACAACTCTTACCCCATCCCCCTGGGGCCCTTCTACCAGAACTCCAAGTACACCTGCTCCTACAGCAAGGAAACAGGCAAGCTGGACATTGTGGTTGGCGTAATCCGCTCAGGCTACTTTGCCACCCAAAGCGGCTACAGCGTGTCCCTTGGCAAGTTCACCCCATCCGGTGCCGATGGCGTTGAAATGCCCGCCGACGTTGTCTCCTTCCCCTCAAGCATAGTTGTTCCGGACGGAGAAAGCGGAGCCACGGTGAAGGTGAGCGTAGACCTCAAGGCCCTTGCCACAAAGCGCGCAAGTTTTTATGCCTCAGGCGTTTACCAGATTGTTTACCTTGGGCTTGAGCTCTCCAACCTCCATGGTCCCGCAGAGTATGCGCTTGCCAGCTCCAACACTTCCGTAGTGATTAAACTGGACATGGGCAGCGAGCACTGGGACAGCGTAGATGCCAGCAAACCCGAGGCCGAAGTCCGCACGCTTTTCCCCTTTGACTAGTAAATCCTAAACCAATATTAACCATTTTTAAAACACTAGTGTTATGAAAAAAGTTCTTTACTTTCTCACCGCAGCCGCCGTTGCAGTAGCAATGGCAGCCTGCCAGAAGCCTGCCACTACTGGCAACGACGACGAGGGTGGCAAAACTCCCGCCGCAGAAGCCCCTACCGCAGACTTCGATTACGCCATTGACGGCCTGAAGGTAACCTTTACCAACAAGAGCGCCAATGCCACCGCTTACAAATGGAGCTTCGGCGACGACGAGACTTCCAAGGAAGCCAACCCTGAGCACACCTATGCTGCAGCCGGCACCTACACCGTGAAGCTCACCGCGGCCAACGCAGACGGCGCCACCGCTTCCAAGGAGGCCACTCTCACCCTTGCAGGTGCTCCTAAGGCCTATTTCACCTTCGCGGCCCAGACCGACCGCGCCGGTAAGTTCGGCCTTACCGTAAACTTCGACGCCACCGCTTCAGAGAACGCCAGCAGCATTGCATGGGACTTCGGCGACGGCGGCGAGGGCAGCACTGAATTCAAGCCCGTCCACATTTTCCCCGACTATGGCAAGTACACCGTAAAGGCCACCGTCAAGAATGACTCCGGTGATGAGAATACTTATCAGGCCGAAGTTGACGTAATTGCCTACAACGAGCTCCTTAAGGGCGGCGAAATGGAAGAGGACGATGCACAGTACTGGACAGTAGTGAGCACCGAGGTCCTTGACGGCGACTATGCCCCTATGGCTGGTGTCTACAGCTGGGTTCCTACCTTCGGTTATACAGAGGTGAAGCCGGCCGGCGGTAACGGCGGCTGCCTCAGGCTCTCCTCCGAGAACCAGATTCACGACCAGGCCAACAACGTAATTGTGTACCAGGCCATTGAAGTGGAAGAAGGCGACTACCTCGAGATTTCTGCCCAGATGAAGTGGGGCGAGGAGACCAACGACAGCGGCCTGCTGTGGTTTGGCATCTCCCCCGACACCCAGGGCTTTGACGGTGCATCCAGCACGGACGGCACTTCCATTGTTGAAATGTACAACTACTGGATGTCCGGATATGACAATCCCGGATCAGAGGCTGTTCCCGCATACGACGGCGGCTTCGGCGGCACTGACGCATACCTCGCAAAGAACGAAGAACTTGGCCTTGGTTACAGCAATGCCGGCGAACCCGTTGCACATTACTGGGCTCAGGCCACTGGCACCGTATACTTCTATGTGAACCTCCGTTCCGTATGGGGCAGCCGCTTCGGCCCCGGCAAGGATTACTTCTTTGACTGCCTCAGCGTCAAGGTTGTTCCCGCACCCGCAGAGGAATAGTTTTTTAAGGGACAGGGCGGCCGACCCCGCCCTGCCTCTCCAAGTTTTTAATTATAAGGAAAGATGAAAAGACTTTCAGCTATTATTGCGCTCCTTATACCGGTGATGGCACTGGCACAGGACCCTGACACCCGTTTCTCAGGAGCCTTCAAAGAGGATTTCGACGGCTCGAAGCCTCAGAATTTCAGCGGCGGAAGCGCCCCTAAGCTGTTTTTCGGCGTGCCTTCCCTTACTGAGAAAGGTACAACCGTAATGCTTGAGCGCATCCAGCCCACGGACCCTGCCGGAGCAGGCCGCGGCCCGGAAATTTCCTCCAACAAACGCACGCATTTCGGCACATATTCGGCCCGCCTGAGGGTTCCGGACGTAAAGAAGGCCCAGGCAAACGTAGGCGCAGTGGTAGGGTATTTCACATACCGCTTCACTCAGGGCTACGGGCTCTCAGAGATTGATTTTGAATGGCTTATAGCAGACCCCAGGCTCATTTACATTGGCACCTGGACAAGCGCCCCGGACAATGTGGGGAATCTCCAGAGGGTTGGCCGAACCATCAACCTTGCCGAAGGAAAGATCCTCTACACCAATTACAGGTCGTATCACGATGGCAACCGCAACCACAACTTCGACAGCTCCGACGATGCCGCCCTTACCCCGCGCACAATCCCTGCCATTTCCGGCTACGACGCCTCAAAGAAGTTCTATGTGTACGGCTTTGACTGGTACCCCGACCGCCTTACCTGGTGGATAGAGCACCCAGACACTGGAGAGAAGATTATCCTTTGGGACTACCAGGGCACTACGCCCAACTTCTCCGGCATTCCTCAGCCTCCTACCACCTACATGATGAATTTCTGGCACACCGACAACTGGTCTGTAGATACCAATCCCCGTTCAACGGAGGCGCCCAAATATCCCTACTGCCTGGAGGTGGACTGGATGAAATATGAACCCTATGATGAGATTAACATCAAGTGGAGAGAAGAACATGATTTTTAAGCGTTTATTGTTAATGGTGGCCATGGGGGCCGCACTTTCCTGCAGTAGTGGGAAATACCCGCTGCCGGCAGAGCCCAAGCCGGCCCCCAAGGACCCTGAGGAAGAGCCTGTGGAAGAGCCCGGGGAGAATCCCGGTACCGTAGACCCTCCCGTGGAGGTGACTCTTACCGAGGCTTTTGACGAGGGCTTTGACACCGCCACGGTGCCATCTTTCCTTGTCCTGGATACTTCCGGAGGCGATTTCCGCTTTTTCCCGGGATTCCCGTCGTTTACGGAAAACGGAAAAACTGTAATGATGATGCGGCTCACAGAGGCTGGCGCATCAATTACCACCAAGGACTATGTTCACTTTGGAAGTTATTCCGTGCGCATGAAGCTTCCGGACATCACATCCGTACAGCCCAAGCTTGGCGCAAGGGTGGAATTCGGCCCGGAAGGACTGGAAATCGGGATAGATCTGGCGTCTCCCACTGTGGCCGGAAACAACTCTGCATCAAAGTTTTACATCTTCGGCATAGACTGGAGTGCCGAAAAAGTCACGCGGTGGGTAAAGACCACGGCTTCCGGGACTGCAAAAGAGATTGATTCCATAACGGAAAACGTGCCCCAGAAGCCACAGAAGCTTGGTTTCCGCTATTTCTGCCCCAGCGGAACTGCGGCCCCCGCCTACCCCTACGAACTTGAAATAGACTGGATTAAATATACCCCCTCTGAATAATGAAACGCTGCATTACCATTTGCCTTGGGCTAATGCTGTGCGCATGGGCCTTCGGCCAGGAAGAGATTCGCTTCCACAAAGCCTTCAAGGAAGACTTCTCAGGTGAGTCTTCAGAGTACTTTGACTTCAACTACAGGCCCTCAGGAGAGGATTTCCGCTATTTTTCAGGTTATCCGTCGCTTTCCGAGGAAGGAACGGAGGTGATGCTTTACCGCATGGACCCCGCAGACCCCGCCGGAGCTGGCCGCGGCCCTGAGATTATCTCAAAGGACTATACGTTCTATGGCAGCTATTCGGCCCGTATCAAGGTGCCGGATCCGCGCGAGATTCAGCCCAACGTTGGCGCAGTGGTGGGTTATTTCACCTACAACATCGACAGGGAATTCGGCCAGAGCGAGATTGACATTGAATGGCTTATCGCCGATCCCAGAATCATTTACGTGGGCACATGGACCGGTAAGCGCGGGGCTCACAACAGGGTGGGCCGAATCATCAACCTGGCTACAGGCGAGATCCTGGAGACTATCTGGCGCAGCGAAGTCCGCCACAAGGACGGCACGGTGACCCGCGTTCCCAATACGGCTTTCAAGGGCCGCCAGAACAAGCCTTCGCGCATTGAGGCCATTCCGGATTACGATGCTTCGGCACGCTTCTACACCTACGGCTGGGACTGGTACCCGGACCGCATGGTATGGTGGATGGAGCACCCGGAAACCGGTAAAAAGATTATCCTTTGGGACTACAAGGGCAAGAAAGTGTTCCCTGACCAGCCTTCAAAGACCGGCGTCCCATGCCTCAAGAGTAAGTACAGGCTTAATTTCTGGCACACCAACAATTGGCCCGTAGAGACCAACCCGCTGTCCGTTGAGGCGCCGCGGTATCCCTACGAGCTTGAGATTGACTGGATGAGCTATACTCCTTTTAACAAGTACAACCCGTATCTGAAATAGGCTACAGGGCCAGGTCTACCATCACAATGGCGGCCATGGCTTCTACGATAACCGGAGTGCGAAGGGCAAAGCAAACGTCGTGGCGGCCTTCCACTCCGGCTTTTGCTATGCTGGCCGTGGGCTTGAAGGCAACGCGGAACACTACGGGGTTGCCGTTTGTGAGGCCGCCGTTTATGCCGCCGGCGTGGTTTGTCACGGGCGGCTGGGGACGGTTGTGGCGGCCGCAGCAGTGGTGGCC